>NZ_JAAHFZ010000169.1:0-1619 GCF_010672795.1 Moorena sp. SIO1G6 | reverse complement strand
CTAGGAATTAAGAGCTAACTGTTAACACGGAGGTGACCCAATGCTTTTGCGCTATTTCTACAATCGTAACAGTTCACCTTGGTCAAGCAGGTAAGGGAATAGGGTTACTGTTGAGTCGGGAAATGACGTCAAAAGGTTCTTGTTGATTCTGCTTGGCGGTATCAACGACGGAAGCAATAGTGGCATGAGCCTTGGCCCCATTATCAGAGCGAAAGCCACCAGAGACTTTGCGTTGAATGACGGAATTACGAAGGGCTCGCTCAGAAGCATTATTATCAGGAGGTACGGCAGAATAATATAAGAAAGTAAAGATGCTCTGCCGATGCTTAAGGTATCGTCGTTGTAGTCTCGCCTCTTCGGCACCATCAAGAGGCTGTAAAAGAAGGTGGTTGCAATCTTGCTCAATCTGGAAAGTAGAAGCATGGAACTGAGCAAGAGAGAGCTCATCTCGGCGTTTGTTAAGTCTTTGGGCACGTAGAAGCAAGGATTGGAATTGATAAGCCCAAACGGAGCATTCAGCGTCAATAGCAAATTGCAAATCACGGATTTGATGGGCAAGGCAAATTTGGCGCAAACGGGAGGCAGCCACACATTGTGCGGAGAAAAGGTCGCTGACCCAAACTAAGGGAACTGAATCGCCCATCACATCCTTGATGACTTGGGCACTGCGGCTATCAGCAACGACATGGTAGGTAGCGCTATCCCCGATGAAGACCCATTGCCATTGATTCTTGCCATTGACTCTGGCACCAGTTTCGTCGGATTGAACGATTTGGCTAGCCCTAACCTCTGCAAGAATTTTCTCGGCTTCCGGACCAAGTTTGGCTGCGACTCGTTGCACAATATTGACCAAGGCACCGTTGGAGATGCCTAAGCCAAAGAGGAGCTCAAATAGCGTTTTCAGACGGTTGTAGCTGACATGATGCACTTCATGTAGGTAGGCCGCTGTTGTTTCGATTCGGCTACCAAACACTCGTTCTCGTTCTAGACCTTCTGGATAAGAGGCTTCTTGTTCCTGACCACATTTTGGGCATTTGCACCCATAGCGGATGGCTTCTACTACAACCGGTTGGACCGGCGGAATCTCAACGACTTGGCTTCGGCCTAACTCCTGATGAGAGGCTTCTCGTAAATCCGTCCCGCAATCTGTGCAGGCTTCTAACTTGCATTCGATTGTCACATCTGGCTCACTTCGTGTTCGGCTCTTACCAACATGACCTGGCTTTGCCCCTTTTTTATTCAGGGTTTTGACCTTGGGACGACTTGCTTTTCTGTCCGATGAGGGACGGCTCGATGAATTCTTGCTCGTCTTTTTTGGCTTCTTTTCCGCTTCCTCTAATTCCTGGACGCGGCCGAGTACCTTATGATGCGATTCTAACAAACTTTGAAACGCTTCATCCATTTGCAATATTAATTCGACTAAGTCCGAGCGGCTGGCTCTTTCCAGCTTTGAGCGGTCCATATTTTGATACTTTAACCTTGGACAACCCCTTTGTCTATAGCCTTTTTGGTTGATTGACACATAGTACCCACCAAGGTGAACTGTTACCGTAGAAGATTGCATTCACGATTTCTCGCAGCTCTATCTGGCGCTTTCTACCTCGAGTACTTTTCGGTAG
>NZ_JAAHFZ010000168.1:0-1697 GCF_010672795.1 Moorena sp. SIO1G6 | reverse complement strand
AAGGTATGACCTTCATCCCTGGGGGCACTTTCAAGATGGGTTCCGACGTTTACTACCCTTCGGAGCGCTCTGCGGACGATGTTACCGTTGAGAGCTTCTGCATCGATAAATACGAAGTCACTAATGCAGAATTTGCCAAATTTGTCAAAGAAACTGGTTATATTACCGTAGCAGAGCGTCCCCTCTCCTCGGAACAGTTTCCCAACTTAACAGAGGAGCAACGGGCACCTGGTTCCCTAGTCTTTCAGATGCCGGACAATGGTGTTAGACCAGTGGGTTACCTGAGCTGGTGGAAGTGGACTCCTGGGGCTGACTGGCAACATCCCTTTGGTCCAAAGAGCAACATTAAAGGAAAAAAGAACTATCCTGTGGTTCATGTTGCCTATGAAGACGTTCAAGCCTATGCTAAGTGGGCAGGGAAGTCAGTACCCACAGAAGCCCAATGGGAATATGCCGCTCACGGTGGACTGGATGATGCTACCTACAGCTGGGGTGAGCAATACTCAGCCAAGAAGGCGAATACCTGGCAGGGATTCTTCCCCTTTTTCAACACCAAAGCTGATGGTCACACCGGCACTGCACCTGTAGGTTCCTTTGAACCAAATGGTTATGGTTTGTATGACATAACTGGTAATGTCTGGGAGTGGACTTCAGATTGGTATAGCATCGGTCACAATGGCAAAGCCCACAGCCTTAATCCTACAGGACCTAATCAAAAAGAAAGCTTCGACCCCAGAGAACCGGGTGTTGCTAAACATGTCATTAAAGGCGGGTCTTACCTGTGTGCTAAAAATTATTGTAGTCGCTATCGTCCTGCTGCTCGGGAGTCTCAATCACCCGATACAGGAACGACTCACATTGGGTTTCGCTTAGTCAAGCCTGATAATATTTCCTAAATGTGAAAAAGTTATATAGCATTTATTGCATCAAAGTCCCCCTTTTTAAGGGGGATTATTTGTACCTCATAGGAAAGACAATTACTATAAACTGACATGTGTCTGAAAAAAAACGCTCATGTACGGCGGTTTTAATAACTATCAAGTACACAGGATTTTCTCTGTCTTCCCTGCTCCCTGCTCCCTGTTCCCTGTTCCCTGTTCCCTGTTCCCTAAAACCAAAGAATTTGTACCTGACTGAATTGCAAACGGGTGCATCTCATTTTTGCTGTTTGACACGGTGGTGCGTTACGGGGCGGGCTATCCAAACCCTGACTACGAGGCGAAAAATGAAGGCCCCCCTAACGCACCCTACGCAAAATTTTCAAATATGAGATGCACCCATTGCAAACCGCTTTATGCTTTATAAATCCTATGCAATAGCTTTTTTTTAACAAACCCTAAAACTCCCAAAAAAAACTTTTTAAAACCCTTGACAATTAAAATTATAATCATTACAATAATCATTGTAAAGCAAGTTGAACTTTATCACTATGTCAGAAACCTTTACTCGCAATTTCAAGAAACAACCTACTCAGCACACTCTGAAAGCTCCTCGTCAATCAGTAATACATAGTATGCAGATGCTGTATGCCCTAGGCTATGCCGAGATTGCCGAGTGGACTCCTCTGGAACGTGCGGCTTGTTCTGAGTAGGAGCAACTCGTAGTAGAGTAGGTTATGACTCAGGTAACTCGCGGAATAACATCCCAAAGGTTATAACTATTCATCAGGATGGCGGTGCAAATCCGACCCCATCAGG
>NZ_JAAHFZ010000167.1:0-1697 GCF_010672795.1 Moorena sp. SIO1G6 | reverse complement strand
CTATGCTTTATAAACATCTTTCTTAACATAAAACTTGACAAAAAGAGTCAAGTGTGTGTTCTTGCTAGAATCGCCTCTGGCATCTATTATCACAAATATGGAACAATGGATATTGAAAGAGCTAGGAAGAACAGATTTAGGAGACAAAAGAAGAACTAAAAGGTTCATGGAAATTGTCTCTAATTTAAGCAAATCACCGTCCGCAACAGTGCCAACGGCAAGTGGAACTTGGGCAGCCACAAAGGCCACATATGATTTTTGGGATTCCCCCTACATCAAACCATCAATGATTAGACAAGGGCACATAGAGGCGACACAGGAGCGAATTTCTCAGCATCAAGTGGTATTGGCCATACAAGATACCACAGAACTCAACTATACAAAGCAAAAAGCACTGTCTGGAGCTGGATATCTTGATAGCAAATATGCAACAGGATTAAAAGTGCATTCAGTCTTGAGTGTAAGCAGTAAGGGATTGCCACTGGGTATACTCGACCAGTATGTTTGGGCAAGAGAAATAGAGGAATTGGGAAAAGCAGAGCAAAGAAAAAAAAGAACGACGGCACAAAAAGAGAGTCAAAGATGGCTAGATGCCTTAACCAAAAGCGAACAGCTGATACCAGAATCAAAAAAAGTGGTAACGATTACTGACCGAGAAGGAGATTTTTATGATTTATTTGCTTATCCTCGTCGCCTCAATTCAGAGTTTCTGATTAGAGCAAGTCAAAACAGGTGTTTAGATTCTGGTGAGAAGTTATGGTCAGGAGTAGAATCTAGTTCTCACCAAGGTCATATGACAGTAGAGGTCAAACGCAATCCTACTAGGAAAGCCAGAAGAGCTACTTTAAGCATTCGTTATACTACTGTGACGATTCAACCACCTCAGAATCGAGGTAAAAAAGAACAACTAGCGCCTCAAGAGTTACAGGCAATTCTAGTCACTGAAGAAGATGCACCACCAGAAGTGGAACCGATTCAATGGTTACTGTTAACTACCTTAGAGATTAATTCTATCGAAGATGTAGAGCAATATGTACGATGGTACAGTTATCGTTGGCTAATTGAACGCTACCACTATGTATTAAAAAGTGGTTGTCGCCTGGAGCAGTTACAACTGAAAACAGCTCAACGATTAGAGATGGCCTTGGCAACTTATAGTATAGTTGCTTGGCGTTTACTCTGGCTTACTTATTTGGCTCGCCATTGTCCTGATGTTAGTTGTGAAGAGGTCTTAGAATCCTATGAGTGGCAGGCACTTTATGCGACGATACATAAACAAATTTATCCTCATCAGAAACCGCCAAACCTATCACAAGTAGTGCGTTGGATTGCACAATTAGGCGGTTTTTTAGGCCGAAAAGGTGATGGTGAACCAGGAGTTAAAGTTCTCTGGCGTGGACTAAGACGATTGGATGATATTTCAGAAACTTGGCACTTTTGTCAAGAGCTGGAACATCACTGAGCCAACATTGATGGTGCTGATTAGATTGGTTGAGCTGTCTATAGTGCAGGGGTGTATGATTTGCCACAAGTACCATAGAGTATTTATAGGGGGAAAGCGCCGAAATGAAGATTAGCGATCGCACTCTTATACACACTTAACTCTTTTTGTCAATTTAGGGCGATCGCCTCTCTATGCACACTTGACTCTTTTTGTCAAGTTTTATGTTAAGAAAGATGTTTATAAAGCATAGCTT
>NZ_JAAHFZ010000166.1:0-1704 GCF_010672795.1 Moorena sp. SIO1G6 | reverse complement strand
AGCAATCTTTTTGTTTGTTTAGGATTTTTTTGGATGTAGTTCCAAGTGTAGCTCATGGTTTTTGAGGTTGATAAAAGTGATTAATTTTATCTTATTTTACCATAAGTTTGTTTTTTGGAGAGGTCTATTGATGGAGTTGGGATTAGAAGAGAGACCCGATGCCATTCCTCAGCCTTTTAGCGAAATTACTGAAATCGGTGACAACTCACATCAACCCATCCCCAAAGATGATAAAGTAATTGATATTTTTGACAAAATTGGGACAGGAGCAACCTTACTAATTTTAGGGGAACCAGGGTCAGGAAAAACCACAACCTTACTGGAATTCGCCCGGGATTTAATTGCTCGTGCTGAACAAGACACTAATCAGCTAATTCCTGTAGTATTTAACCTCTCCTCTTGGGCAAAGGAACGGCAGACGATAGCAGATTGGTTAGTAGAGGAACTGGGGAATAAATACGACGTTCCCAAGGAAATTCGAGAAACTTTAGTAAAGAAACAGCGACTACTACCATTGCTTGATGGTTTGGATGAAGTAAAGGCAAACTATCGAAACGACTGTATCCTAGCGTTAAACCAATTCAAGAAAGATTATGGTGCCGAGTTGGTAGTGTGTAGTCGGATTAAAGACTATCAAGCCCTATCCAACCGTCTGAATTTTCAGAGTTCAGTTTGTATAAGATTGCTGACTTTAGAACAAGTTTGCTATTACTTGGATAGTGTTGGGACTGAGTTAACAGGTTTGAGGACATTACTTTCAGAGGATACAGTATTACAAGAGTTAGCCCAGTCGCCCTTGATGCTCAATATTATGACCCTAGCTTATCAGGGAGTAGCAGTTGAGGATTTGCCCAAAACTGACGTAGTGGAGGAACGGCGCAGGCAGCTCTTTGATGCATATATCGAGAAGATGTTTAAGCGTCGTAAGACTAATCAACGATACAATAAAGGCCAAGTAAAGCACTGGCTAATTTGGATGGCGCAGAGGATGGTTAAGGAGTCGCAAACAGTATTTTTAATTGAAAAAATGCAGCCATCTTGGCTAATAAATGGAAAGCAAAAACGAATTTATAGGCTGATGGTCGGGCTGATGGAAGGGCTGATGTTCGGGCTGATGGAAGGGCTGATGGTCGGGCTGATGGGAGGGCTGATGGGAGGGCTGATGGTCTGGCTGATGGTCTGGCTGATGGTCTGGCTGATGGTCTGGCTGATGGTCTGGCTGATGGTCTGGCTGGATAAAGAGTTAACGGAAGAAATCAAAACAGTTGAAATACTTGATATTAATTGGAAAAAAATCTTGATTAACCGGGTGAAGGGAGGGCTGATGGTCGGGCTGATGGTCGGGCTGATGTTCGGGCTGATGGTCGGGCTGATGGAAGGGCTGATGGAAGGGCTGATGGTCGGGCTGAAGGGAATGCTGATGGGAGGGCTGATGGGCTTTCAAGGGTATGTTTTTAAGATTTCGGCATTCGCCTAGGTATTATTCAACAGAAATACATTTTGAAACCCAAACCCCAGCAAGGATTTGAGTATTAAAAAAAAATCATTAAGTGACTACTTCTTCTTAATAGCTATCCCCTGATGGGGCGATAGCTATTAAGAAACACATTTTGAAACCCAAACCTCAGAAAGGATTTGATATTTCTTGGAAAAATGTGTTTCTGACTACTGTTGGTAGTGGCCATCCCCGAAGCGTCAGGGGCT
>NZ_JAAHFZ010000165.1:0-1733 GCF_010672795.1 Moorena sp. SIO1G6 | reverse complement strand
AGTCTGCCCCGTAACGCACCACCAAAAGGCTGGCCCTGATTTTCCACCTCTTTGCCAGTTTTGGGAAAGCCTGTCCGAGGCAGGAAACGGGCAAGATGCCCGTTCCACCCACCGGGTCAAACAGTAAACATCCGATGCACCCGGTTGAAGGTTAGTTGGTTAGAAGGTTAAGGTTGAACGGTTAAGCTTTCAGGGTGAATCAAGATAGTGAAACGTTTAGTTATTACTGCTTTAGTATTCGTGATCATGCTGGGAGTAGTAGCTTTCCCTGCAGCTGCTACGGTCAAGCGCTATCAAATTAGTGAATCTCCTAATGTTGGTCTGTCTTTAGATGGTCCTGCCTTTGATTTAGGTGGTGGTGGTCCTGATGTGGATGAAGCGATCCAGTGGATGATTAACGAAGTTAGGGATTGCAGTAAATGCGATAGCACTGTTGATGTAGTAGTAATCCGGTCTTTTGGTGACGATGGCTACAATCAACCGATCTATGACATGAAGGGAGTTAATTCTGTAGAAACCCTAGTGCTCGATAGTCGTGATGACGCTTATCGACCGGATGTGGTGGCTACGGTGGAAAACGCTGAGGTATTATTCTTTACTGGTGGTAACCAATGCGACTACGTGGAGAATTTCCAGGACACAGACCTCCATGATGCGATCGCTAATGTGCTTGATCAAGGTGGCGCTATTGGTGGAACCAGTGCTGGTGCCATGATTCAAGGTAGTTTTGTCTATGATAGTTGTCAAGGTTCTGTCATTTCCGATGAAGCCCTCAATGACCCCTATAACGAGTACATTAGCTTTACCAATCACCTGTTTGAATGGCGAGACCTAGAATCAGTCATTGTCGATACCCACTTTAGCAAAAGAAACCGGATGGGTCGCCTGATGGTATTCATTGCTCGCCAGCTCCAAGATACCGACGCAGAAGAGGTATTAGGCATCGGAGTAGACGAAGCAACATCAGTCGTTGTAGACTACAACGGTTACGCTAAAGTGATAGGAGAAGGCGCAGCCTATTTTGTTTTAGGTGACCATAGACCAGAAGAATGTGAACCAGGAATTCCCCTAACCTTTTCCAATTACAAAATTTGGAAACTATCCGGAGGTGACACCTTTGACCTCAGATATTTACCAACCTCTGGCTACGAAATCGCTAGCGTAGAGGAGGGAATAATTAGTGTTAGGGAATAAGGAATGGGGAATCGGGAATCGGGAATCGGGAATCGGGAATGGGGAATCGGGAGCAGGGTTAAAATACTTGTTTATATAGCGTTTATAGGATTTATGAGGTACGGTTATCAACCTTAAAGTCCCCCTTGATAAGGGGGATTTAGGGGGATACCTTTGTACCTCATGGCATAGATAATTGCTAGAAAACTAATTAATAATATTACAAATATCGCCTAAACTAATTACTATAAATCCCAAATTTAGTATTTAAATTAACAATTTAAAATTTAAAATAGCAATAACAAAATCCTTATATCTCTATTTCCCCATCTCCCCATCTCCCGACTCCCAACTCCCGATTCCCGACTCCCGACTCCCGACTCCCGACTCCCCAGAATGGAAGTACCTAACCCGATTGATAACTCCTATCTCATCCATCGCAAATGGATGACTGTTGCCATAGAAATTGCCCAGAAAGCTGGTGAAGCGGGTGAGGTACCAGTGGGTGCAGTGATTGTAGACAGTGAAGGTAAGTTAATTGCGACAGGAGAGAATCGCCG
>NZ_JAAHFZ010000164.1:0-1737 GCF_010672795.1 Moorena sp. SIO1G6 | reverse complement strand
GGGTGCGGCTCTTTTAAAAGTACGGTAGACTAGATCTCAGTAAAACTGACAAATTAGTCAGAGTAATAGTTTGAGTCAATACCTCCTGGTGGGTGACCAGCTGAAAAAGTCAGCAGTAGTTCAGGAAAAGTTTGGACCTATGCAACCATCGATCTCAAATGAAGACATGTTTTTCTCACAAGCGCGAGAGCTATTTGAAGAAATAGTGGACTGGCTGGGTTCAGATAGTGTTTGCGGTTTACAACATGGGGAATTAGAGAGTAAACTGCTTGAAAACGGATACGAACTATTAAGACGACTGCTGCAAGGTTACTTCGACAGACGAAGTGATGACGAGATCGAAGGAGAATGCTTAGGTAACGACGAAGCCAAGAGAACCCATAAGAAGAGATTTACAAGGAAGCTGACAACAATATTTGGCACGATCATCGCCAATCGAATCGGTTATGGTGGACGAAAAATAACTTCCCTCAACCCACTCGATGCCGAGTTAAACCTACCAGTAGAAAAATACTCCCACGGACTGAGAGAGCGAGTGGCTGTCGAAGTAGCTCGTTCAGGGTTTGGCGAAACAGTCGAAATCATACAGAAAACAACAGCCGCAAAAGTTGGTAAGCGACAAGTTGAACAATTGGCTGATAAAAGTGCTTGTGACTTTGATCAATTCTATGCTCATCAACAAGCACAATCGGTTGAATTGAAGGAGACGGGGGAAATAGTAGTTATTAGTGTGGATGGCAAGGGTGTTGTCATGGGTACAGAAGACTTACGTGCTCCCACGCAAAAAAGAGCGCTGGCAAATAGCAAGAAGTTAAATAAACGATTAACTAAGGGGGAAAAACGCAATTCAAAGCGAATGGCAACAGTGGCTTCAGTTTATACCATCAACCCTTTTGTTCGTACACCTCAACAAATTGTCAGCACAGAAGAAGAACACAAAAAAATCAAACGACCCAAACCAATCGGTAAGCGTGTTTGGGCAAGTTTAGTTAAAGAACCATCACTTGTTATAAAAGAAGCTTTTGACGAGGCATTACACCGCGACCCCAATCAACACAAGCGTTTTTGCGCTCTGGTCGATGGTAACAAGACACAATTATCGCGCTTTGAAAAAATTTGCTCGCGAACACCATCTCAAGTTAACGATTGTCCTGGATATTATTCATGTGATTGAGTATCTGTGGAAGGCTGCATTTGCCTTCTATTCGGACACTAGTCAACAAGCCGAAGTTTGGGTTAGTAAACGTTTACTGCTGATCCTTGAAGGTAAATCGAGTACAGTTGCTGGGGGTATGCGTGGTAGCGCTACAAAGCGCCAACTTTCTGCATCACAACGTCAGCCAGTGGATAAGTGTGCCAGATATTTACTCAACAACGCTGCTTACCTCAAATACCACGATTACTTGAAAGCTGGTCTTCCCATTGCCACTGGGGTTATTGAGGGCGCTTGTCGTCACTTAATCAAAGACAGGATGGACATTACCGGGGCTAGATGGAGTCTTATGGGTGCTGAGGCGGTTTTACGTCTGCGCTCGCTTTATGTTAGCGGTGATTGGCAAGAGTATTGGCCCTTTCACTTAAAGCAAGAGCATAAACGTAATCACTTGTCTTTGTACAAAGATGGCCTTCCTTTGATGAAACGACTAATTCAAGCTCGTTGCTCTATTACTGCTCCTCCTACTCTTCCGATACCTCTCTAAACCTGACCAAACGTCTTTCCAAAAGAGCCACACCCAA
>NZ_JAAHFZ010000163.1:0-1766 GCF_010672795.1 Moorena sp. SIO1G6 | reverse complement strand
TTGACACTCCCCACGATTAGAAATCGGGGGATTCTTGGTTCAACGAACTGACTTGCTTAACCAGACCGGAATCAGGAAATGTAGAGGACAGATCTCCCCAAGCGTTGATAAAAGTTTCGGTGTGCCCCACCGTACTCAAGGCTCTATTAAGTATGTTCTTGGCGGCATTATGATCGCGATCTAAATTGCAACCACATTTACAGGTATGAGTCCTAGTCGATAAAGATTTTTTGACGACCTCACCACATTCAGAACAGTTCTGGCTAGTATAAGCTGGATTAACTGCAACGGTTATCTTATTAAACCTTTGACCAAAATGCTCTAACCATACCCGAAATTGACGCCAACCAGCATCATTAATAGACTTGGCAAGACAATGATTTTTAACTAAGTTTTTTACCTTTAAGTCTTCGTAGGCGACCAGGTCGTTAGACCGGATTACGCAACGCGCCAGTCTCTTGGCGTGTTCTTTACGCTGCCTACTTATCTTAAGGTGTGCCCTACCTAGTCTATTTCTGGCTTTTCGTCGGTTGGCTGAGCCTTTCTTTTTTCGGGAAAGCCTACGTTGACATAATTTTACACGTTTCTCGCTTTTTCTATAAAACCTGGGATTGGGTTCCGAGTAGCCATCAGAGTCAGTATAAAACTCTTTTAGTCCTACATCTAGTCCAACAGCATATCCGGTACTTTCTGACTCTTCAGTTTTATTTACTTTGACGCAGAACTGGACATAATAGCCGTCGGCTTTCTTGACAATCCGAACCCTTTTTATAAGCTTTTGGTCGAACCACCATAAGTCCCAAGTACCTTTAAGCTTGATTTTGCCAATACCTTTCTTGTCGGTGAACTTAATATACTTTTTGTCTAGTGATAATTTCCAACCAGATTGCTTGTACTCAACAGAACGGCAGTGCTTCTTGAATTTCGGGAAGCCTTTCTTCCCTGGAACCTTCTTTTTACAGTTATCAAAGAAACGTTTAATAGCTCGTTCTACATTTTCAACAGAAGCTTGACAAGCATGACTATTGAGGTCTTTTACAAACTTAAATTCGTCTCTTAGTTGGGTGTTATAGCGATAGAGTTGTTTCTTTCCAATCCCTTTGTTATCTATCCAGTAACGAAGCACTTTGTTTCGTACAAACTTAGAGGTACGAATGGCTTCATCCACAGCTTTCTGTTGGGACTTGCTAAGGATGGCTTTGAACTCCATTGCTAACACTTTTACCACCTCCTTGACCTTATTTTGCCTGTATTATTATATTATATACATAATATCTAGCTAGTGTCTAGGATAAATTGAAAAAAAAATTCAAATACAATAAAAATATTGTCTAATCGTGTAAATACCACGTCGTATGGTGTCCTAAATACCGTAGACCAGTACTTGTAGAAGAGGTGGAAGTAAGACTAAAAGAACTCCTACACCAGATAGCGGAAGAGATCCAAGTCGAAATTATCGAATTAGAAGTAATGCCTGATCATGTTCACCTACTCTGTGAATGCGACCCCCAATTTGGCATCCACAGAGTAGTTAAAAGGTTTAAAGGAGCCACCAGCAGGTACCTTAGAGAACAATTCCCTCATCTGAAAAGTAGGCTACCTACCTTGTGGACTAATTCTTACTTTCTGTCTACAGTTGGAGGCGCTCCACTAGAGACAATCAAACGGTATGTGCAAAATCAAAAAGAGGTTTAGGGAATAAATTCCTGTTCGGGCTAACCCCATGGATAGAATCCAGGGGCTTGCGCCCTCAGGATTTTCGGTCA
>NZ_JAAHFZ010000162.1:0-1816 GCF_010672795.1 Moorena sp. SIO1G6 | reverse complement strand
AGTCTGCCCCGTAACGCACCACCAAAAGGCTGGCCCTGATTTTCCACCTCTTTGCCAGTTTTGGGAAAGCCTGTCCGAGGCAGGAAACGGGCAAGATGCCCGTTCCACCCACCGGGTCAAACAGTAACAATCGGATACAGTTGAAAGTTAATTGGTTGAAGGTTAGTTGGTTGCAGGGTTAAGGTTGAGTGGTTAAGCTTTCAGGGTGAATCAAGATAGTGAAACAGGAAAGTAACAAGCGAGAGTTAGCCACCTAATTTATTGGGTGGGCGTGGAGCGTGCCGGGATTTATCCCGGCTATCGTGTTTAAGGTAGTTTTCCATTCCTTCCTAGGTACTCCATGAACTCAGACAAGCTCAAGCCAGAAGACTCTGCCATATTTTTAATATTTCCCCAAGCTATTTTTGTAACCTTAACACTGTAAGTCTTTTTGCTTTCCTCATAGATACTTGGTCTCCCGACTCTTCTCTTTTTTTCTGGCATATGTTTGACCCATTCATTACGGTAGTATATAATTAAATTAGCACAGCAAAAGGTCGATGCAATATGTATGGTTGTCAACAACATTTAATAACTACGACACCTGATAATAGAGCAATTATCGAGTTTATCTGTTCAGAAGCTAACAAGTTAACTAACTGCGGGATTTATTACTGCCGTCAATTGTTGTTCAAAGCTGGAAGGTATCTTACAAATGCCGATCTGGATAAGATAATGAAGACAAATCATCACTTCAAGGCAATGAGGTCAGCTTGTGCTCAGCAGACACTACACGGAGTAATAGAATCCTTTAAGTCTTACAAAGCCTTAAACAAGCTATATAAGAAAGGTCAGCTAGCAAACAAGCCTAGAGTTCCTAATTATAGAAAAAAGGGGGGATTGGCTGTTGTTAGCTATCCGGCTAGATGGGTGAAGCTGATAAAGGGTCAGCTTAAGTTTACTCTAGGAAAACAGATTAAAGCATGGTTTGGGATAGACCATTTCCTTCTACCTATGCCTTCCAATATTGACTACAAAGCGATAAAAGAGTATCGATTTGTACCAAGAAACGGGTGCTTGTATCTAGAGTTCGTCTATGAGAGAACAGCTCCTGAAGCAGTTACTCAAACAGGTGAAGTCTTAGGGATTGATCCTGGTTTAAATAACTGGTTAACCTGCGTGTCTACTACAGGTAAGTCGTTTATATTAGATGGAAGAAAAGTTAAGTCTCAAAACCAGTGGTACAACAAGCGTGTAGGTGCTATCAAAAAGGGTAAAAGTAGAGACTACTGGGACGAACATCTAGCTTTTTTGATTGAAAAGCGAAATCGACAAATGCGAGACAACGTAAATAAAGCCGCTAGATTCATAGTTAACTGGTGCTTAAGGAATAACGTTAGTACAGTCGTATTTGGTTGGAACAAGCGCAACAAAGACAGCATCAATATTGGAAAAAAGAATAATCAGCAGTTTGTTCAGATACCTACTGCTAAATTAAAAAGTCGGATAGAACAGCTATGTATTGAGTACGGTATCAAATTCGTTGAGACTGAAGAAAGTTACACCAGCAAGGCTAGCTTTTTAGACCGTGATTTTTTGCCTACACTTGGTGGAAAACCCGAGGGGTGGAAAGAAAGTGGGAGAAGAGTTAGACGTGGGCTTTACAAGTCTGGAAAGGGCGAATTGATAAATGCTGACTGCAACGGAGCAGGTGTGATTCGTTAGCTAGAAACCATATTCTATAAAGGATTTGGGGGATTAGCTGCTTGGTTATAGAACCATGACAACTTGATAACCATGATGGTGAAAATCCATCCCTCGTGAAATCCGAGTGACA
>NZ_JAAHFZ010000161.1:0-1818 GCF_010672795.1 Moorena sp. SIO1G6 | reverse complement strand
ACAAGCACTGGCATGCCAACTTTGGCGGCGAATTTGCTGGATGCAATGCCGAGCAATAGAAAGAGACCGGCGAACAGCATCAAGAGATTGATGGAGATCATGGTAACGGGATCGTTGATGTGTAGTAGGCGAGACTTAATCTGACACTGTTGACTTAAACAGCATTTCTCGAACGGGGGGTCTCATCTGTAGTGGAGTCGATGGACAAATGGTGATGCTTGGATGCCGTATCTAGTTGTGGTGGCGCTTGGAGCGGTTGGCTAGTCATGTTTGACAGCTCAAGTTGTTGTTCAGAAGCAAGCTTCTCGAGTCGCTTCTGTTGGGCTAAGTGCTGCGAGTCTCGGAAGGTCTGCATAGGTGTTCGTCCATCACAGTGTCGGCCAGAGTGAGTCCGTTCTCGATTGTAAAAGAGGAGCCACTGGTCGAGGTCGGCTTGTAACTGTTCAATGGAAGTATAAAGGGTTTTGCGAAAGGCGACTTGATAAAACTCCTCCTGAATGGTGCGATGAAATCTCTCACAGATGCCATTGGTCTGCGGTGAGCGTGCCTTGGTCTTGGTATGCTCGATTTCTTCAAGAGCTAAGTATAGCTGATATTCATGATGTTGCAAGGAGCCGCAATACTCAGTCCCTCGGTCGGTGAGGATACGCAAAAGTGGGACATCCTGTTCTTCAAAGAAGGGGATGACTCGGTCATTGAGTAGGTCCGCAGCGGTAATGGCATGTTTGCGCTCGTATAGCTTAACGATAGCGACTCGGGTGTAAGTATCAATGAAGGTTTGCTGGTAGATACGTCCGACGCCTTTGATTGTGCCTACGTAGTAGGTGTCTTGGCTGCCCAAATAGCCTGGATGCTCAGTCTCGATTTGCCCTTCAATCTCTCGCTGCTCCTGGCCTCGTTCCATCGCCTTGAGTTGGCCTTCGGTCAGAATCATTGATTCATTTTCTAGCAGGAGCTGTTCTAAGGCTTTGAGCCGTTTCTTGAAACTCTCTAAATCATGTCTTAACCAGATAGAACGTACGCCACCTGGCGAGACAAATTTGCCTTGCTTTTTCAGTTCATGGGAAACTCGCTGTTGCCCGTAAGCTGGATTATCGGTTGCAAATTTGAGCACTGCCTCTTCTATCTCTGGCGCAACTCGATTTGCCTTCAGTGGTTTACGGCGGCTTATCTCTCGTAATCCTTCTTCTCCCTTTTCATCGTACAACTCTCGGAATCGGTAGAAGCTGTCACGAGAATATCCCATGATTTTGCACGCTCGGCTTACATTGCCCAGCTCTTCGGCCAGTTTTAGCAAGCCTACCTTATTTTTGATGATCTTTTCTTCGGTTTTCATCTGACACTTTTCCTTTCTGTGATCTACTCACTTTATCACATGTGTCAGATTAAGTCTTGACTATTTCAGTTAATATCAGAAAACCAATCAAGTTCAGGAGGAAGCTCCTGTTTGAGCATGGCGTAATCATGGTTATGTCCGGTAAAGGTTTGGCCGAGAAAATAGATAAACTTGTCAACGCCAGCAATGACCATATTCTTGACCGTATGCTCTTTTTGTTTGCCGCTATAGTAAAGCCGCTGAGTCGCATTATCTTGAGAACGGCGATAGGCTCGCTCAGTAGCATCAATAATAATCCGCTCAACGCCAGCAAGAGCTGTTTTTAGTGCCTTTGGGTTTTCAAAGTGGCGGTGAGGCACCATTCCCATCTCCACCAACGTTTGGTGAAGAAGCGGGGAAAGCTTATGCACGTTGGTGTGAGCATTCGACCGACTCAAGTTGTATTCAGTTCCCAGAACGTCAAAGGTCGGATAGCTTTTGTG
>NZ_JAAHFZ010000160.1:0-1825 GCF_010672795.1 Moorena sp. SIO1G6 | reverse complement strand
ATTGCCAAAACTGTATCGGTTGTAAGTCCTCAAGGTCGTTTTGTAGAAATTGCCAAGCGGGGAGTTTGGGAATCAACTGAGATGGCAACTATCAGGTCAGATATCTCTTATTCAGTGCTTGATTTAGCTAAAGTATCTCAAGACCAACCTCAATTAATCAAGTCTCTGTTAGTAGAAATTATTGACAAGTTCAACAACGGCTTGCTTAAATCACCTCCCTTGACAGTCTTCTCTATGGAAGAAGTAGTCAGCGCCTTTCGTTATATGCAGCAAGCCAAACATATTGGCAAAATTATCGTTACTCAAACCGGACTTGCAAAAACAGGACAACCAACTAATACCGCCACCGAAATGCCGTTGAACTTCCCTGAAGACGGAACTTACTTGATTACTGGTGGTTTAGGAGGATTAGGCTTACTAGTTGCCCGTTGGATGGTAGATAAAGGAGCCAAGCATTTAGTCTTAGTAGGACGGAGTAGCCCTAATCATGCTGTTGTCAAGAAATTAGCAGAGTTAGAACAAGCTGGAGCCTCTGTAGTAGTGGAAAAAGCTGATGTGTCTGAATTTGAAGCTATGGGGAGGGTGTTGTCTAAGATCAATCAGTCAAGCTTGCCACTAAGGGGAGTCATTCATTCGGCAGGGATGTTATCTGATGGCGTCCTCCAAAACCAGAGTTGGTCTAGCTTTGAGAAAGTGATGGCTGCCAAAGTGCAAGGAGCTTGGCATTTGCATCAATTAACCAAAAACCAGCCAATGGACTTTTTTGTCCTGTTTTCTTCGGCGGCATCTCTGTTGGGTTCTCCCGGTCAGGGAAATCATGCTGCGGCTAATGCATTTCTCGATAGTTTAGCCCATTATCGTCGAGGTCTGGGATTGTCAGGATTGAGCATTCATTGGGGTGCGGTATCTCAAGTGGGAGAAGCAGCTGAGCGTGGTGCAGATGTGAAGGTACAGAAGCAGGGTATGGGTGCGATCTCTCCTGCTGGGGTGTTGGAGGCATTAGAGCGATTGATCAGTACTGAGGCGGTAGAAGTAGGAGTAGTACCGATCAACTGGTCACAATGGACTGCTAGAGTTTATAGTTGGCCATTTTTAGCTCAGTGGCAACAAAAGATTCACACTTCGGAGGTATCTAAATCTGAGTTTATTGAGCAGTTAAAAGCCGTATTACCATCGGAGCAAAAAGAGCTATTAACCGCCCATGTGCGTAGTCAGGTGGCGAGAGTATTGGGGATAAGTTCGGCTCAATCGATTGGTTTAGAAGAAGGATTTTTTGAGTTGGGGATGGATTCTCTGACCTCAGTAGAGTTGCGCAATCGCTTGCAAGGTAGTTTAAGCTGTTCAATTCCTTCAAGTTTAGTTTTTGATTATCCTACGGTAGGGGAATTGGTAGATTATTTAGCTCAAAAATTATTAGACAAAAAAGAAGAACCTGAAACCATAGAAGAAAGTGCTCAAAAACTCGCCAAACAATTAGGATTAGATTTGGAGGTATTGCAATGAGTAATAACCTAGAACAATCTTACGGAAAATTGATTAAAATGGCATCTGAAAAGATAGCCAACCTAGAAAAAGAACTTGAAGGTTTTAAAAGTAAAAACCAATTTGAATCAATCGCCATTATCGGGATGGGATGCCGTTTCCCTGGAGGAGCAGATAACCCCGAATCCTTCTGGACTCTGTTATCTCAAGGAATAAATGCCATTAGTGAAATTCCTTCTGAGCGATGGAACATCGACCAATACTACGATCCTAACCCAGAAACCCCAGGGAAAATGTACACTCGTTATGGGGGGTTCGTCGGTCAACTACAAGAGTTTGACTC
>NZ_JAAHFZ010000016.1:0-139990 GCF_010672795.1 Moorena sp. SIO1G6 | reverse complement strand
TTGATATAATTCTTGTATCATTCTCGATTGGTAGGTCGTATTGACAATTTATGACCTATCTTTTTTTACCATAATTCGCTCAATTTAATATATATCAAGGGTTACAGGCCGCTTGTCGCCCCCCCAGCAAAAATGTCCTAACACCGGGGTCTAAAGCCACTACTATACCTTGGTTTTCGGTCTTAATTTGAGTTGTCTTGTGGGGAACTGTTAAGTAGTAGTTCCCATTGGTGCTAGTTAATCGACAGTCCCCAATCTGATCGGGGACTGTCTCAGCAAAGGTCAATCTACCTAGTTTTGTGTGATAAACACCTTTGTCTGAGACAGCTGACTTCGGGATATAACAAGACTGAACTGGATTCTTACGAGACCTAAATCGAACTCGGTTAATTTGCCCAGTCTTCTTAGATTTTTTCTTCGCCTCCCTAACAGCAGTGCAAGCATCCTTAATCGCTATGGATTTAATCTGATAAGGCACTGTCCCGCACCATTCAGGAAGACCATGCAATATTCCGGTTTTAAGGGCTTTCCAGTTAGCTTTTATTTCGCCATTTTGCAGTATTTTGACGGTTTTATTAAAAACATACCGGGACACTCCGAACCACTTACGGACAGTCGCCCTCTGCTGTGCATCCAGGAATATCCGGATCTTTTTTGATTTTTGACCCGTACTTCCTGAGTCCGTGGACAAGGCAACAGAAGACGTGAATGATTCAGAGAAGATCTGCGGTAAGCTCGGATTCTGGACAACTTTCAGGTTGGTCGAGAACCAAGATTTTTCCACCGTTGAGACTGACCGGAGATGAAACCTTAGAGTAGTGCAGCCTTACTACAAAACCTTTACCCTATGCTGCATAATTTACCAACTATAAAGGCTGCACTACTCTTACGGTAACTTCTAACCAAGTACTCAATGAGTTCAAACCCAAATCGGGTAAGTCTGTCTCTACAGGCAACAACAATCGTGAGCTGATCACAGCGCATAAGTCGCTCCAGTATGGTTCTAAGACCAAAGCGTTTGTAGTTAAGTCCTGAACCGATGTCCTGGATGATTTCTGCTTGCGGGAAGAGGGAGTGCATGTAGGCAACTTGTCTGGCAAGGTCGTCAAATTGTTTGCTACTACTGACTCGGCAGTAACAGATTGTAGCCCGTTGAATTCCTTGGCTTTTCCCAAGGCGTTGGAGACTACCTGTGTCAAAGAGCCTGTATCCGCTTGGGGTTCTTTCAGATTTGATCGTGCCATTGTCTGCGTACTTCCTTAAGGTGTTCCTGGAGAGTCCCGTAAGTTCGACCGCCTTACGGATTGGTACTAATGCCATTATTTAAGTCTAACAAATAATTCTAGAGATTGTTAGACTTTGTTAAACTTTTTACTACTGTTTACCAACCCTCAAATTGTTCCGTCCTATAGCAGTCGAAGCAAATAATAGGACATACTAGTCATCAAGTCAATGGTTATTAATTAATTAATAAAAGCCTAGTTTCTGACAGTTACGATTTAAGAACAAAAGTCATGAGTGCTATTGACGATGCCATGGGAAAAACTCAAGCTAGTCATATCTTGGAAATTAGCCGAAATACAATTATCTGCTTAAAAAAGAGAAAGTCAACAGAAAATTATAGGTAAAAAGAGGGTTATAAAAATAGATAAACTCCGAAAATCAGGGATTTTTATTAATTTATTGATATTAAAAAAATCAGTTAATTTAATAACGAAATAGCAAAGTTGTGAAAAAAAAATTATTTATATCACTATAAAGCAAGCCTTAAAAATTATTTTTATCCGAAAAAATAAACTTACGGCTATGGAGAAAATAATGAATAAAAAAGGCAAGATTTTCTAGATAAAATTTCTAAAGCGATGCAGAGGTGCGACCCGTGGCGAATTTAATTACGGGTCAAGCGCACCTAAGCGGTCTTGGGGTTTTCCGCCATGAGCGACTGCCGTGGGCTTGAACGTGATAGGTGATGTCGTTCGGTTGGGTTCGAGCTTTGGGCTTGCCCCGTTTCTGATAGTGGGGTTTCGACACCACAGTGCGGGTCTCCAGTCGATGCCAGGGTAAGCGCTGTTCAAATTGATCGAGACCAGCCCATGCATCTGGCTCACAGGCCAACTCTTGCACGCTCAATTTCTGTAGTTTGGTTTGCCAGTGGGGTGTTGCAATGGCTAAGTTTCTTCTGCAGTTGCTTTAGGTCAGACTCCTTGGGCTTCTGACTTTCTACCACAAACCAGTGTTGTTGCACTCCTGGGTATTTGCTATACATTCTCGGATCAGCGATAGCCTTCTATTCCTTTCTCAGTTAATTGTGATTGTGAGACTTTAAAGTCCGGAATATCGGCTAATGGTTAATCTTTCAAGAACATTAAAAATACTATACATTTTCCCGATTTCCAAGAAAGCAGTCGTTAGGCTGAATATATAGAGCAACAATTCATTCAAAAAACGCGATCGCATACACCCATGCTATTTAACCTAGCCAACCTCCCCTACTGGATCTTTTTGGGTATGGGAGTTCTACTGTTTCTGTTAGTCATTGTTTCTGGTGGCGGAGACGATGACATTGATATAGATGCAGATCTAGATCTAGATGTGGATCTCAATGTAGATGTGGATGTCGGTACTGATACAGATACTGATGCCGATGATGATTTAGGTGGTATTGAAATTCTAGGATGGGTAGGTATCGGCAAAGCCCCCCTAATTTTACTCTTGGCAACAGACTGTAGTCTTTTGGGACTTTTCGGCTGGATGTTCAATGTCATGATTGGTGGTGTTACTGGCAGTATTCCCACTGGGTTTTTGGCAGGGGTGGTATCAGTAATGTCATTGTTCCTGACCCTAGTTACCGGAGGATTCATCTCTCGACCGATAGGAAAAATTTTCGCCTCCTTTGGAGAAGATACCAGTAGCGATCGCTTAATTGGCTGTCAAGGTACAGTTTCATCTGCCACCCTTCCCAAGGAAAACCAAGGCAAAATCGGTCAAGTCGATGTCCTAGATCCAGCTCGTAATTTAGTTACAGTCAATGCCACCTTACCAAATTGGGCAACAGTTACTCCTAAACGGGGGAACAAAGTGTTAGTGATTGACCGACACCATCATAACTATCTCGTAGTGCTTAAAGATAGTGCTGATCAGCAAGCCTGGTTTGACAATGCTTATTAGTCAGCAAAGGCCCACAACCTGCTGTGATGTATATCAGTTCGTCAAGATTATCATAAATTTTCTGATTTTCCCTGATTAGTATATAGAGCTCCATTTATCAGCAAATCGATTTAGCCATGTCAAACTCATCGATGAATACAACAACAGTGCAAACTGTTCCGGTACAGTCATCTATAGCCCAGCTTCCTCCTGGAATTCTATTTTTCCCCGGTGTAATTGGAGGTCTGATTGTATTATTGCTATTAAGCATCTGGGCTTACACCAGAGTTTATGTCATCACCCCCAACAACGAAGCATTTTTGCGGACAGGTGGTGTCTTTGTCAAAAAGAAAACGGTTATTCTCAGTGGCGGGTGTGTGGTTTTGCCAGGATTTCATGAACTTACCCGTATCCCACTCAGAGAAATTTCTATTGATGTTGAGCGAACCGGTAACCTAGCAGTTCGGACCCAAGATTACCTGCGGGCTAATATGCGGGTAACCTTTTATGTCTGTATCAATGCCAATGAAGACGATGTGATTACCGCTGCCCAACGACTATCTCGTGAAGGTAAAATTTCCCCCGAAGATATTAAAGAAGCTATCGAAAAACGGGCGGATGATGCTATTAGAGCAGCAGCCAAGAAAAAGAATTTGGCAGAAATTGATTCCGATAAATTAGGATTTGCTGATGAAGTGTTGAATTTAATTCAGCAAGACTTAAGAAAAGTCGGATTAACCCTCAATAATATCGCGATTTCTGAGATAGAAGAAAGTGATACCTACGATACGAATAACTTCTTTGATGCCCAAGGAGTACGTCTGCGCACGGAAACTATTCAAAAATCAATTCAGCAAAAAACTGAAGTTGAGCTAAATACCAAAGTTGCCATTGAAGAGAAAGAACTCAACGCTGAAAAGCAATCCCTACGCATTGCCCAAGAACAAGAAGAAGCGAAACTGGGTCAAAAGCTTGAGGTTGAAGCCCTAAAAGCCCAGCGTGAGCGGGAAATCGAAGAAGCTAAAGCCACAGAAGCAGCCACAATTCAGCGGACTAAAATTTTACAGAATAAGTCTGTAGAAGAGGAAGAAATTCGGAAACTACTGGCCTTGCAGCAAAGCCAAATTGAAGCCGATATCACCCTAGAGGAAAGGAATAAAGCCCTTAAGGTAGCACAAACCCTGCAAAAACAAGAAGCTGAATTGGCAGAAATTAATCGTCAGAAAACCTTAGAAGAGGAAAAGATTCAACAACAGCTGGGAGTCCAAGCTAAGAAAATTCAGGCAGATATTGAATTAGAAGAACGGAATAAAGCCCTCAAGGTGGCACAAATCCTGCAAAAACAGGAAGCAGAAGTAGCTGAAGTTACTCGTCAGAAAACCGTCGATGCTGCGTTGCTTAATTCTCAGGTAGAATTGGCAGAAGCAGAACGAGAGTCAAAAATTGCTCAACAAGACGCTGCGATCGCAATTTCTGAAAAAGAACGCGATCGCTTCAATTCCGAAGCCGAACGAGCTCAAGCTGAAGCCGCTGTAGCCACGGCTAAGGAAGTAGAAGAGGCCGAACGGCAACAACGCCTTTCTATGATTGCTGCTGAACAAGAAGCCGAACAACGGCGGATTGGTGAGCAAAACGTGGTGGAAATCGATGTATTCCGCCGGTCTCGTCAAGCTGAAGCAGCCAGACAAGCAGCAGAACTAGAAGCTGAGTCGATCCGCACCCTAGCAGACGCAAATCGGGATAAAGCCTTGGCAGAGGCAGAAGGTAAACGATCCCTGATCGAAGCCGAAAATTCCATCAGCGATGCTCAGCTAACTGCTAAAATCATCACTACCATATGGCCAGAGTTGGCAAATCAACTACCAGAAATTGCCAAAGCCTTGGCTCCCCAGCCAGGAATTTTGGGAGATACTCGGATTTACTCCTTCCCCGGTGTCAATGGCAATAATGGTAACGGAGCTAGCAGTGTAGGTGACATCAACAAACTACTACTGTCTACCAGTGGCTTATCAATGATTAATGGTTTGTTAGAGGAAGGCAAGCTAGGGGAGTTGATTAGTCAAATCCGCCAGATGATGACTCACAACAGTAGCACAATCACCAGTAATACAATCACACCAAAGGATAAGAAAACCCCGACCACGGATATCATCCCATCACAGCCAGCAGCAACCTCAAACCTTACCGAAAAAAACCACCTTACCCACCCAAGCATCAAGAAACCTAAATCAGGGAAAGGCTAAAGTGCCCTTGACCCATTAAGAATTACATTCGCCACGGGTCGCACCTGAAGTATTAAGAATTCATAATTGATACTTCATGCTTCACAATTCATAGTTTCTTTGTATAGTTCGAGCAATCTTCGCTCCAATTTGATAACCTAGCTAAAATAATCTCGGAAGAAAAACAGCGTGGATATTCAAATTGGGCGAGGTAAGATAGCTCGCAGAGCCTACGGCATCGATGAAATTGCACTTGTTCCCGGACAGCGGACACTCGATCCCAGTTTGGCTGATACTCGCTGGCGTATTGGTGGTATTGAACGGGAAATTCCCATTATCGCCAGCGCTATGGATGGGGTGATTGATGTGTCCATGGCAGTCAAGTTGTCCCAAATTGGGGCAATGGGGGTTCTCAACTTAGAAGGGATTCAAACCCGTTATGCTGACCCATCACCTATTCTAGACCGCATTGCTTCGGTGGGAAATTCTGAGTTTGTCCCCCTGATGCAGGAACTTTATAGTTCACCGATTAAACCAGAATTGATTACCCAGCGAATTCGGGAAATAAAGGACCAAGGTGGTATTGCAGCTGTGAGTCTCACCCCTGCTGGAGCCAGTAAATATAGTCAGGTAGTGGCAGAAGCTGGTGCTGATTTAATGTTTGTTCAAGCAACAGTCGTTTCAACAGCTCACCTGTCACCAGAGTCTATCAATCCCCTGGATTTGGGACAGTTTTGTCAGGATATGCCCATGCCAGTAATTTTGGGGAATTGCGTGACCTACGACGTTGCCCTCAATTTGATGAAAGTTGGGGCAACTGCTGTCTTGGTGGGTATTGGTCCTGGTGCTGCTTGTACCTCTCGGGGGGTCTTGGGTGTCGGTGTACCTCAGGCAACAGCAGTTGCAGATTGCGCTGCTGCCCGTGACGACTACTATCTCGAAACCGGTAACTATGTGCAAGTGATTGCTGATGGCGGTTTAATTACAGGAGGTGACATCTGTAAGTGTATTGCTTGTGGTGCTGATGGGGTGATGATTGGTTCTCCTTTCGCCCGTGCCAAAGAAGCTCCCGGACAAGGATTTCATTGGGGGATGGCAACCCCTTCCAGCGTGCTACCCCGTGGGACACGAATTAAAGTCGGCAGCACTGGCACACTTGAGCAAATTCTGACTGGACCAGCCCAAATGGATGATGGCACCCACAACCTTTTGGGAGCATTGAAAACCAGTATGGGAACCCTCGGAGCAAAAAACCTCAAAGAAATGCAACAAGTGGAAGTAGTGATTGCTCCTTCTCTGCTAACAGAAGGTAAAGTATACCAGAAAGCTCAGCAGTTAGGTATGGGGAAATAATATAGTGTCCAGTTGAATACTTATCATTCTTGGTTGTTCATCAATTGAAAATTGAAACTTTAGCATTGACAATTACAAAATATTATGGTATTGACAACTTTAACAGCTTTTCTGCAGGTTTCTAAAGTTCACGAACAACTGTTGTCAATAGCTCAAGCTCAATAGTTCAAGCTCAATAATTCAAGCGCTGAGTATATATACTTATTGCGACCACCGCCAATCGTCAAAATTTTTCGACTGGCATGGAAATTGCTGAAAAAAAATAAACGGTGACATACAATGGAAAAAGCGGAGACAAATGTTTCCGTTCACTCCTCACACCACACTCCGCCCGGACATAGTTCGGGCGGTTCCTTATTTTGCTCATTTTGAAGGTTGTTTGGTTGAAGGTTGTTTGGTTGAAGGTTGTTTGGTTGAAGGTTGTTTGGTTGAAGGTTGTTTGGTTGAAGGTTGTTTGGTTGAACGCGATGGACTTCGTCCCGCTTTGCTGCGAAGCGCGTGGCCTTTTGGCCAAGGTTGTTTGGTTGTTCGCCTTTGGCGTTCGGTGTAGGGTAGGTTGAACGGCGTTGCTTAATAATGGAATGATTTTAAGAGTGTTTAGGTGCGCGCCTCCTAGGCCGCGAGCAATCCCTCGCGGCCTAGGGTCGCACCTGTGGAATAGGCATCTTGCCTGTCCCTTGATCTTTTGGGGCGGGCAGGATGCCCACTCTACTCCTATTCATTCAAAGACTGACGCAACGCCGGTTGAACGCGATGGACTTCGTCCCGCTTTGCTGCGAAGCGCGTGGCCGAAAAGCCAAGGTTGAACGCGATGGACTTCGTCCCGCTTTGCTGCGAAGCGCGTGGCCGAAAAGCCAAGGTTGAGACGATAACCTGTAACCTGTAACCTGTAACCTGTAACCTTCAACCTATAACCTTCAACCTGCAACCTTCAACCTGTAACCTTCAACCTGTAACCTTCAACCTGTAACCTTTAACCTGTAACCTTCAACCTGTAACCTTCAACCTGTAACCTTTAACCTGTAACCTTCAACCTGTAACTTGTAACCGCGTCACCTGCTGTTCCGGCCCCATGAGAGTGTCAACTTTTGCCCAAGATATTTAATCAGTGTTGTGACTATGGTAAAATTTCGTAGGTACGTAGCAAAAGTATTCGCAAGGATTTCCAGGCATGTCAAAAGCCGCCCCAGTTACAGACTCGACCTTTCAGGCAGAGGTACTTGATAGCGACACCCCAGTATTGGTAGATTTTTGGGCACCTTGGTGCGGTCCCTGTCGGATGGTGTCTCCGGTGGTGGATGAGATAGCAGACCAGTACGAGGGTAAGCTCAAAGTCGTTAAGCTGAACACCGACGAAAATCCTAAGGTGGCAGGTGATTATGGTATCCGCAGTATACCAACGTTGATGATTTTCAAGGGAGGTCAACGAGTAGATATGGTGGTGGGTGCAGTCCCCAAAAGTACCTTGGCGGGTACTCTCGAAAAGCACATTGACTAATGGCAAAAGGCTTCTAGGCACAAGGGGAAATGTAAAAGATTGCTTCTGACCTCGTCAGCTCCTCAGCTATTCGTCACCAATCTTAAATTGACCAACAGACATCTGCAACTTCTGGGCAACCTCGACAGTTGTTCGTAGGGATTGAGAGACTTCGCCAGAAGAATGAGAGGTTTGTCGGGAGGTGGCAGCAATTTCCTGTATTAAGTCAGTAACCTCCCGAGATGTTTTGGCTTGGGAAACTGTGGCGTTAGAAATAGATTGGACTAACTGGTCAATCTCATGGGAGACGGCAACAATTTCTTCTAGGCTCTGTTTAGCCTTGAAAACCATTTGGGTTCCATCAACCACTTGTTTTTTTCCGTCTTCCATGGCTTTGACCACCTCTTGGGTTTCCTGCTGAATGGTGTCAATCACCTGTTCAATGTCTTTGATGGCATTGGCTGACTGGGTTGCTAGTCTACCCACTTGTTCCGCAACCACTCGGAACCCTTCTCCCTCTTCTCCCGCACGGCTCGCTTCAATCCCAGCATTGACTGACAGTAAACTAGTCTGTACGGCTATTTCCTGTACCAACCCCACTACTTTAGCAATCTCCTGAGAAGATTCCCCTAGCAGCTTTACTTTTTTTGCTGTGTTGACTACAGTCTCTCGCAAATTTACAATAGTCTTAACTGTGCTATCCATGGCTTGCCCACTAGTAAGGGCAGCGTTTGAGGCGATGTGAGAAACGTCTGCTGCTTGGCGGGCATTTTTTGAGACGGCTTCAATCGAGTACATCATCTGCTCAATAGAGCTTAGAGTGTTGGTAACCTTATCTGACTGCTCGATGGCTTGCTGGGCTAATTCACCCACTGCCTGTTCATCAGCAGCAACAGCAGTATTAACTTGGGTCGAGGCAAGTTTGACCTGGATCACAATTTGCCGCAAACTTTCAATCAGGGCATTGAAGAAGTCCGCCACTGTACCAATTTCCCCCTCACCCACTTCCGCCCGGACTGTGAGGTCTCCCTTGGCAGCATTTTCCACATTATACAAAAGTTCCAGTACTTGGTGCTGGAGTGCTTCTTTTTGCTGACGTTGTTCAATAGCATTTAACTCCGCCGCCCGGCGTGCTTGTTCGATTTGGTCAGAGGTTGATGCTGCTTTCTTTAGCGCTAAGTCCGCGTCTACTCGTGCTTGTTGTAACTGTTCAAACAGATCAGCTTGGTTGAGGGCAAAGCCAATCTGAATCGCCAATTGCTTTAATAAATCCGCCTCTTCTGGCTGCCAGTCCCGTGGCTCAGAACACTGGTGAGCACATAATAAACCTACCAGTTCCTCCTCATGCAAAATGGGCGCAACTATGTTGGCTTTGACCTGTAGCCGTTCGAGAATCTCACAGTGGCAGCCCGTTAAGCTAGCTTCATAAACGTTATGGCAAACCCAAACTCGCCCGCTTCTGAACCGATCCACAGACCCTGGCCGCAATGGGTCATTGATAAATTTCCCCATGGCTTGAATCCAACCAGGTGCTACGGATTCCGCCATGATTGTTCCACTATCCCACCCTTCATTGAATCTATAGATCACCACCCGGTCGGTTTGCAAGATGCTGCGAACTCCATCTACTGAGGTACTGAGGATATTTTCTGATGTCACAGATTTATAAATAAGGCTGGTAAACTCAGCCAATAACTGGGAGCGCTCCGCTATGGCTTGCTGCAGAAAAGCCTGTTGAGCGAGAGCTTCTTCCTTAGATACGATGTTGTCAGCAAGTTTATTGAAGGTATCTGCCAGTTGACCAAGTTCATCAGTAGCTATTACCTCAGCACGGGTTTGGCGATCGCCTGCTGCAAATTTATGGGTAGTCTGGTGTAGCCTTTTAATCGGTTCAGCAATAGACCGCCCCAGCAGAATTGCCAAAAATACATCTATTGCTAATGCCAAGAACCCAATCGACCCTTGTACCAGTAGGCTACCTGTAAGAAAATCATTCAGGTCAGATTCGCTAGTCCCCCGGACTAATACTGCCACCGGTTCTCCCTGAGAATCCATTAGAGCTTTTGCTGCCATGGTGTAGGTTTGCTCTCCTACCTTCTGACGGTCGGTAACTAACTCGCCCACTTTACCAACATTAACAGCTTTCTCAAGTAGGGATTGGTTAGGTAAGGGAAGATCAGATTGGGCTTGCTCCAAATTGGCAGCTTTACCTTGGTCTAAGGCTGTTACTAAAGCAAATTCTCCCGAAGGCTGACGCAAATAAACAGCACTGTAGCCTCCGTTAAAGGTTTTCAGGGTTTCCTTGACAATCGGTTCCTTGCCATTAACAATATCCCCAGAAACCAAAGCACCAATCACCTCGTCAGTTTTTCGGTCTTTTACTGGTGTGACCGTGTAACGAATTAGGGCACCTTGCTTTAGGGCATCTTGCTTGATCAACCCCTCAGGCAAAGGGGGTGATTCTTTTTTTAATTCTTCCCAGCTTACAATTTGATTGGCTGTAATTTGCTGAGACTGCTTGAGGACTTGACTAACCAGGTTATTGGGATCAAACCTTTCTTCTTTCCGGTCAGCATTAGCATTAACAATAATTCGTAAATCTTTGTCCACCAGAGTGGCATATTCAATCTGGCGAGCCTTAACTTCATTCTGGAGAATCTGTTTAACTTGTCCCTTTAATGACTTGGACAATAACTGATTTCTACTATGGGCAAGAGCAGCTTCAATAATAGCAGTATTTTCCGATTGACCACGGAAACCAAACCCCATTTGGTTGATTTTAATGTTGTAGTTGATTTCTGTGACAGCCAATTCTGACTGAGCTTGTCCACGTAATTGTGCTCTTCCTCCGAATATAATTAATATTGCTCCTACACCCATTAGTGCAGCCACAGAGATTACTTCGGAGGAAAACAAACTAACAATTTGCTTACTCCTAACTGGTAAGTTATAAAACCATTGTAGGCGTGATTTTTTGCTTTGTTGAGAATAAGAAATTCTGAGGGTAGTCGTTGGCTTGATTACGGGGCGCAATTGTCTACCTGTCATTATTAAGTAACTATCCAACTAGTTTAATTAAAAAAAAATAAAAAAAATTATAAGTATCTTATTATTTTTTTTATTTGAATTTTTTGTGATTTCAATAAAATAGAATAAATTTTATTTTTTTTATAGCGGAGCTCATATTAATGAGGTACAGACACCTATTTTTACCCTGTGCCCTGATCCGAAGTTCCCTGTTCCCTAAAATCCAAAACTTGTGGACTTCACCTATTTGATGATAAATGCTATAATTTTTATGACAGTACTGTGTTGCCTGTAATATCGCTAGCCACAAAAAAAAAATAATCGCAATAATAATAACAGAAATAAATTAATTTAAATTAAATCGATTTTTATCTATTACTTTTATCTCTTAAAAGAGATAAATTATTAGGGGCTAATTAGTGTTATGACTCCTATGAATCAAATGATGTGAATCAACTGATGACTCAAACCACAGCCAACTTAACAATGTCCACTAGCTGCTGTTTAGAAAAAGGTTTGGTGAGATAGGCATCAGCCCCTTGTTTCATACCCCATAGACGGTCGATGTCCTGATTTTTAGAAGAACAAATAACAATGGGAATGCTAGTGGTATCCCGATGGTTCTTCAGGCTGCGGCACAACTCAAAGCCACTCATTCCTGGCATAACTATATCTAGAACTATAACATCAGGTTTTTCCGTTACTGCCTTATCCAAAGCATCTTTAGCATCGGCAATACAAATAACTGTGTTACCACTTTCCCGTAGGTATCTAGCCATTAACTCTAACTGAGCCAGGTTATCTTCAACAATCAAAACTTTACTCATAGTTCAATTAATTGGTGTTTAACACTATAATCTAATCATGAACTTGTTGACTGTTGACTATTGGTTTACTATTGACTGTTGACTGTCCAATAGGGTCAACTCAACAAAAAACGTTCAATTCAATAAACTTTTCAAGTTTAGTCAAGTTTGATTTTCATTGACCTAGTAAAAAATAAAAGTTTTATAAAAGTTTTATAAAAGTTTTATAAAACTTTTATAATTAATACGGCTAATTAGACCGGTTCTAGCTTACTGCTATGGACTTAATCCAAAGACAGTAGTAGAGTCAGTTGACTGGAGCATACATAATAAAATAACCCCAAGACCAACGGATTAGTGTTAGCTACCGTCAACTGAGGAATTGCTTAAATTTTATACATATGCACTTGACAAGCTCAAGCAGAGCTGTAGAAATGCACTAAATTTGCGCTGTTTAAATTAAGACATATGTCTTAGTTCAATATATCCAAAAAATTTTAGCTTGTCCACGGGGCTAATAAGATAAAATACCACGGGAATGACTAAAATGCTCATGACTGGTATATCTCCTACAGCAACTCCACGGGAAATCCACCGACAGCAATTTCCGGCATTAGCCCACAAAGCCTATTTCAATTTTGGGGGCCAAGGGACTCTGCCTCTGGCATCTCTAAATGCTATCCAACAAGCCTATGAGTATCTGCAGCGCTATGGCCCATTCTCTGGTAAAGTCAATGACTGGGTTACCGAGGAATCCCACAAAACTAGAAGTGCGATCGCATCAGAGTTGGGGACATCAGCAGACACCATCACCCTAACCGAAAATGTTACCGTTGGCTGCAATATTGCGATGTGGGGGATTGATTGGCAACCGGGTGATCACATCCTGATGAGTGATTGTGAACACCAAAGCATTATCGCTACTGCCCAGGAAATTTCCCGTCGGTATCAGGTAGAGGTATCTACTTGTCCAATTATGGCAACTCTAAATCAGGGAGACCCCACTAAAACTATTGAGCAATACTTACGACCTCAGACCCGATTGGTGGTATTGAGTGATCTACTTTGGAATACCGGTCAAGTATTGCCAGTCAAGGATATTACTCATGTGTGTCACAACTACGATCAGAGTAGCCAATTGGTGAGGGTTCTAGTGGATGCAGCTCAGTCAGTAGGTTCTTTGCCGTTAAACTTAACCGAACTGGGGGCAGATTTCTATGCCTTTACCGGTCACAAGTGGTGGTGTGGCCCAGCAGGAGTGGGAGGTCTCTATGTGAGTCCAGATGCCTTGGGCAGCCTCAATCCTACATTTATTGGTTGGCGGGGGATTATTCTGGATAAAGCTGGGAAACCTGTGGATTGGCAACCAGATGGACAGAGATTTGAAGTGGCTACCTCGGCTTATCCCCTGTATGGAGGATTACGTAGTGCGATCGCAATTCATCAGCAATGGGGAACTGCTGAGGAACGTTATCACCAAATTTGTCAATTGAGTGAATACCTATGGCAAGGCTTATCGAAATTAGAAGCAGTCAGCTGTTTGGCTACTTTACCTCCCAAAGCTGGTCTGGTGTCCTTTGTGTTGACTAATGGCAAGCGCCATAACACCTTAGTAGAGTTTCTGGAGCAGCAAGGCTTTTTGCTACGAACTCTCCGAGACCCAGACTGTGTCCGTGCCTGTGTTCACTACTTCACCCAGCCGGATGAAATTGATAGGTTGATTGAGGCCATTGATGGGTTTAGTTCTGATAATTAATCAGAAAAGCTTAAGTCAAAGCTTAAGTCAAAGTTTAAGGAAAGATGCACCCCATTAGATAGTCATGGCCTACGATTCACACACATTTCATACTTTCAATAATGAGGGGTTAGTGTTTGCGATCGCATTTGCAGTTAGGTTTGTTTTGTATTAGTTGATGTCTTTTTTCGTTGACGATTGACCGATTGACCCTTAACGGTTGATAGTTCACTGTCTTGATGCAATAGCGAGTGGGGGAAACCACGGCAATAGCGAGTGGGGGAGACCACGGCAATAGCGAGTGGGGGGAACCCCCTTTGGCGGCGCTGCCTCCCCAAGACCGCGCTGCCTCCCCAAGACCGCGCTGCATCGCTGTCAACCGTTAATATCATGTCAGGATAATTAGCCTCTTCTACATCATGGGTAATCATTAATATAGTGCAACCCGTTCGCTGCCAAATCTGGAGTAGAAACTGTTGCATGGTTTCCTTAGTTTCTACATCCAGTGCGCCAAAGGGTTCATCCATCAGCAGGATTTTAGGATGACAGGCTAGCGCTCTTGCGATCGCAACCCGTTGTTTCATGCCCCCAGATAATTCTTTTGGATAGGACTTAGCAAACCCAGACAGCCCTACCACATCTAAATAATAAGCAGCCTGTTCGAGGCGAAAATGCAATCAGCCAGGTCTAACTAAAGGGAATCACTATGCTAGAGTATCACCCACTACAATACCTTTATATTTGCCTTTCTACACTAAACTACTCAATACTAAGTACTAAACTACTCAGCACTGACCCACCCCATGTCTCAACCCAAAGTCTTCATAACTCGCCGCCTTCCTGATACCAGACTCGAACAACTCCACCAAATCGCCAATGTGGAAATCTGGCCAGAGCGTCAACCGCCTCCCTACGAGGTATTGCTGAACAAAGTCAAAGAAATCGATGGCTTACTGTGCCTACTCACAGATTCCATTGACAAGCAAATCATCGAAGCTGCACCATCCCTCAAGGTAATCAGCCAATTAGCAGTAGGTTACGACAACATTGATATCTCTGCTGCCACCATCCGGGGTATCCCCATTGGTCATACTCCTGGTGTGCTGACTGAGGCTACAGCTGACTTAGCCTGGATGTTACTAATGGCAACAGCACGGCGAGTGATTGAAGCAGATAAATTTGTACGTGCTGGTGATTGGCAGACTTGGGAACCTACTTTATTGTTAGGACCAAACATCACCGGTGCTACTTTAGGAATTGTTGGGTTTGGACGCATTGGTCAAGCTGTTGCTCGTCGTGGGCGAGGGTTTGATATGGAAATTCTCTATTACAGTCAGCATCGACGGGACTCAGAATTAGAACAATCCTTGGGTGTAAAGTATGCTGAATTCGACGTGCTGCTCAGGGAATCAGACTTTATTACCATTCACACTGCTCTGTCTGAAGAAACCTACCATCTATTTACTACTCCCCAGTTTGAGCTGATGAAATCCTCAGCGATCGTGATCAACACCGCACGAGGAGCAATCGTAGATCCAGAAGCATTGTACCAAGCTCTAAGCAATGGTCAAATCGCTGGGGCTGCTCTGGACGTAACTAAACCAGAGCCCATTCCCATGGATAGTCCTTTGTTGAGCTTGGATAATCTGATCATTACTCCTCACATTGGCAGTGCAACGTACCAAACGCGATCGCAAATGGCTACGATGGCCGTGAATAATCTTATTGCTGGACTTTTGGGTAAGCGATTACCCTATTGTGTGAATCCACAAGTTTATTAGATTAAATCAGTTTCCTTCAGTTCTAGGATTTGTCTGCAAACTACTCGATCAAGAAAAGTAGGGTGTAAGACAGTGGTAATTTATCATTGCTTCCCCTACTTCCCCTGCCTCCCTTGGCTCCCCTGCATCGCTACACCAAGGGTTTTTAGACCCAAGCAGACATGCCCTAGCTTTTAGCCAACTCCCTGAGATCGAACTCAAGTAAAAGAAATCGGGAGCATCCCATTTTTGCCCATAACACTTTCAATTATGTTTTTAAACCCTAGTACTCTCGTTAGTTTGAGCCATGGATTTGCCAAATTGGGATGCTCCCAAGAAATCTGTAGGTTTATCATTTCAGAACCTATCGGTGAGAAGTGTGAAGTACCCCAACCTGCTTCGCTGAGGTTGGGGCTTCCAATTCTCAACTCAAATCAGGGACGGTCTTATTCGTCAAAAGGGTTTCCCGCTTCATCCGCCGACGCCTCAAAAAGCCGCGCTAGAATTGGTCTTACTCAGCGTCCACAGGCAGACATCCGCCTTCCGCAGATGTATAGTGTTACGACAGACTCACCTTGGAATTACAGCATCTATGGCTAACCAGCCGGGGCAAGTCTCTTCCCTGAGCTCTGCTAGTACTTTTACACCTTTAAGGTAGCCTTTTAGTCAGTCAGGCGGGTCATCGACCAACTTTATTATATCACGAATCGTCGTAGGTTATCGTCTCGCTATCCATCCCGGATAGCAAGTTTTGTTAAAAAATACCATAGCTTTCATCTCCAACCTGCGGAATGTACGCTATAAATCGCTGATTAAGATGTTTTGAAAACTTCTCGGGAGTGCAAATGACTGAAAATTCTTCTGAAAACCCCTTGTTTGAAAGCCCAGGCAGTAACAGTTCAAATTCTTCTGAGGCGGAACGTGCCCTGGAGCGTGAAGCTCAACTACCATTGACGGGATGGCAGCAGGAGGTGTCAAAGGGGCTCGAATACGGGCTGGAAGCGGCAGAGAGTATTAGCGATCGCACCATTCCCACCTTTTCGCGGGGTGAACTACCTCACTACGCTGGGATCAATACCTTCCTCAAAGCGCCCTATCTCGAAGATGTTCGCCAGGTTGAGGCATACGATGTGGCCATTGTTGGGGTTCCCCACGACTCGGGAACCACCTATCGCCCTGGAACCCGCTTTGGTCCCCAAGGCATTCGCCGCATTTCTGCTTTGTACACCCCTTACAACTTTGAGTTGGGGATTGACCTACGAGAGCAAATTACTCTCTGTGACGTGGGAGATATTTTTACAATTCCAGCCAACAACGAAAAGTCATTTGACCAAATTTCTAAGGGCATTGCTCACATCTTCAGCTCTGGAGCGTTTCCCATCATTTTGGGAGGGGATCATTCCATCGGATTTCCTACCGTTCGGGGTATTTGTCGGCACTTAGGGGACAAGAAAGTTGGGATTATCCACTTTGATCGCCATGTAGATACCCAGGAAACTGACCTGGATGAGCGGATGCACACCTGCCCTTGGTTTCATGCAACTAACATGAGGAATGCTCCAGCCAAGAACTTAGTGCAATTGGGCATTGGCGGTTGGCAAGTACCTCGCCAGGGAGTCAAAGTTTGTCGGGAGCGGGCAAGTAATATCCTGACAGTAACCGATATCACTGAAATGGGATTGGATGCAGCGGTAGAGTTTGCCCTCGAACGGGCACTAGACGGTACCGACTGCATTTATATCAGCTTCGATATTGACTGTATCGATGCTGGTTTTGTTCCTGGTACAGGCTGGCCCGAACCGGGCGGACTGCTCCCCCGGGAAGCTCTGTATCTACTGGGCAAGATAGTTCAGCAGGCTCCTGTTTGCGGTTTGGAAGTAGTGGAAGTCTCACCGCCCTATGACATCAGCGACATCACTGCCCTGATGGCAACTCGCGTCATCTGTGACACAATGGGGCACCTAGTGCTATCCGGTCAACTGCCGCGCCAGGAAAAACCCTCCTACATTCATCCAGAAGCGCAGCCGGAATTAGTAGAGTGGACTTGAAGGTGGATTTTAACAATGCATGAAACTGACATGACCAAGGCACTAATTGTGACCTTGCGCAATTGGTGGCAAGCACAGCCAGAGCGACCCAAAATTTCCTGCGTCCATCTGACAGTAGGCCAGTTCACTGGTGTCGAACCTGTGAGTTTGGAATTCGCCTTTAAAGCTCAAATTTCCAACACCTTTTTGTCTGGTGCAAAACTGGTGATTCAGGAAACCCCCTTAATTGCCTTTTGCCATCAGTGTCAACAAGACTATCGGCCTGAGATTGATAGTCAATATGCTTGCCCTGAATGTAAATCACCGATGGAAGACATCCGCTCTGGGCGAGAATTAAAGATTGACCGACTTGAATACTGTGGCTCTGCTGTTGAAGCCGATATACCACAGCTTTGATGCAGCTCTGGAAATTAACCTGCTCGATTAGATTGATTTATGAATTACCCCAATAATGATTAGAAGGGTAATCAAAAAGCGATCGCTAGGAGCTGTAAGCGATCGCTTTTTGGTATTTCTTACTAACTTTTTAAAAAGTATAAAAAAACCATAATTTGAGGTACATGACTTTTATTATGGGTAGATAATAAAGTATTTTGTTTAGGTGCTTAATCAAGATATTGAAGTATGAATTTAGATCATTTTAAGCACCTAAACAAAATTAATTACCTATTCCCAATCTCTGTAACCCTTACAGTGTAAGGTTTTGAGTTTTTAACAATGTGTAATTAATTTTGTGCACCTGGTTATTTTGGTAAAACCCTGGGGGGGTGAAATGCAAGCTGAAATCATTACTGGGTAATAATTTCAGCCCAGAAGTTACTTAATCGGTGCTCTTGACCGATATTTTGGGATAGAATTACTAGAAGTGATCGCCATAATTTTAACTGCGATACAATTGAGCTTCTCTTTCTTCAGACCGCACGCTCTGTCTAGTAATTTTACTTCCTCCAGTTATATTGGAGACGAGAATAAATGCGACCAATCCCACCAAAGGACTAATCATAGTGGGGAAACCATCGAAATCAGCAGTAAAAATACTGTTAGGAATATATAACAGTGTATTATCGATCCCGAAAGTAGTAGGCATCAATACAAATAGTATCAGCCGCGTCAGCGAACCCAGAATAATACAGGATAGGGCACCCTGCCAAGTTGCTTTAGACCAGTAAATTCCACCTGCTAGGGGTACTACCAACCCTGCAAATCCCAGATCGAAAGCTAGCAGTAGTAGAACTCCAGTTTGAGGAACTTTTAAAGCAAAAATCACTCCTAAAGTGGTAATTACAAAAGCCATGACGCGGGTAATCATTAACAGCCTGTCTCCTGCTGCGTTGTGGTCGTCATGGCGGATACCAATAATATTATGAGCAATTACGGAAGAAGTACCCAAAATTGCACCATCAGCGGTAGAAAGAGACGCGGAAAGAATGGCGACGATGACTAATAATCCCAGCAGGGGAGGTACTATACCATCGAGGAGAGCATAAAGGAGCGGTCCATCGGGGGTAATCCCGGCCGAAGCGAGAATTTGAGGTGCAGACAGAGCAATCAACGAAAACGGAATGCCGATAATTAAAGTTCCCACACAGCCTATTAGACAAGCCCTTTGGGCAGTTTCGGGACTGTCAGCGGCAAAGATTCTTGCCATAAAATCGATCGCCACAATATCCCCAAATCCCAACGCTAACAGAGTCGCCCAATTAACTGCCGCGCCAGCAGCAGGATCGCTTAGTTGTGCCAAAGCCAAAGGACCAGTATCAGCAGCAATATTTAAGCCAAAGTTGCCAGCAATGAACAAAAGTAAACCTAAAGAACCGACAAAAGCAATTCCTACTTGAATGGCATCGGTATAGGCAACGGCAAACAACCCACCGCTAGCAGTATAGATAAAGACGACAATCGCTAGCAGCATTATCCCAGCCGTATAACTGGTGCCTAAAAATGCTTCAAACATATATCCTCCTGCTACCAAGTTACCAGCTAGCAAAAAGGAAAAACTCAACACCATCAGGAATGATGCTACTACTTCAGTTTGGCGGTTATATTTAACTCGATAGAAATCTGGCAGGGTAATTAAACCCATGCGGTTCATTGGTTTGGCAAAAAATAGTGCGGTTAAAAATAAACACAGTGCTAACCCAATGGGTAAAGATGCACCAGCCCAGAAACCAAATTTCCCCACCAAATCTGTATTGCCCAAAGTGGCGTTAGAGTCTACCGACTGCGCCATCAAAGTTGCTGCCGCTAGGGGTAAGACTAGCCCTCTTCCAGCAACCAAATAGTTTTCACTATCTCCTTTTACTTGTTTTGCTGCCCACATTCCAATTCCCAGGGTGGCAAACAAAAATACTAAAATTCCCCAGAAAAGAAGTTTTTGTTCCATAATTACTCCCGGTCAATGTTTGACCGTATAACATGTAGTGAGTAGGTAGGGGTCAATCAGGGTAAACGCATCTAATTTTTTAAATCCTATATATAGTGTTTATAAAATTAAGCACTATATGTGGAAAACCAACCAATTGTCAATAAGCACAATAAAACCTGGTTTATTGAGAAATACCCCCACTTTATTGACAAGATGCGTTTACCCTGAGGGGTCAATAAACCGAGCGATAGAAAGGAATATACCACAGTAAACCCATAGAAAATTGTCTATAGCAATCCTTTATGATTCGTGAAATATATTCGGCGAAGCTATCGCTATAACCCTTGCCCAGTAAGGATTTACGATTTTGCATATTTTACAAATGATTTAGGATTGCTATAGAACCTATCCTGACTGCCTGACACATCTGCGTGAAACCGATGCGTATCAGGCTCGACACTGTAACGACTGAATCCGTGAGAACCAGATGCGATTGACATGCAGTCACGCTACGCGAACATAAAAATCCTCACGGGCTTTAAGAGCGGCGCTTAGCACGGTTGCGGGTCAATGGGATCGCAAGGGGATAGGTGTTAAAAGTGGACGACCTTTGTGGAGAACTCCCATTAGCCAGCGCAGACCGATTTTCAGGTAGCTGATACCCCTTTGCCAATGAGGATTGACCTTTGGTCACGCGTGCGCGTTCAACCTGCCGTCGCAGACCGTTAAGTTGAACGGCCATACCTTAATCCATGCCATTTAGATACATTGTCTTGATACAGTCGCTCATGGGGGGAACCCCCAAAACCGCGCTGCATCGCTTTTATGCAGAGAAATTTAGTTTTTTCATCGTAACCACGCTCAGTTTTAACCTCTATAAATTGCCGTCCACATTCGTTGCATTTATATCTTTGTTTTCCTCTTTGATGACCATATTTATGAGTTTTATGACTATGACATTTAGAGCATTCCATGGTTTTATTTTTAGTAAACCATTTTTGGATTCAGCAACGCTGTTTTAGGCTGTCTTGGGTTGAGTTTACACAAAGAGTGTTGAGAACTTTTTGTCTGTTCCACAACTTCATGGGCAGTACAGCAATAGGGAGCATGTCACTTATGTAGAACATTTGTACTAAAGCTATAGCCCCCTCATGGGTAAAAGCCAAGCTCCTATGGTACATAGTTCATTTGTTCTGGAACATAGACTTGCTCCCCATCAATTTGTGAGAACAAAATAATATTAGCCCTGTTTTATATCTCTGAACCTCATAAAACTCATAGAAAAACTCATAGAAAAACTCATAGAAAAACTCATATCTCACGAAAAACTCAGGGAGCATGTCACTTATCCAGCAACATTAGTACATTATCTGGGGAATGGGGAATGGGGAATCGGTAATAGGGGGAGCATGTCACAATACCCGAATATTTGGGGAGCAGGTCAATTTTGTAAGAACACTTGAACTACAAACCCTTGAACTACAGTGTTTTCGGGGCTTCAGTAGCAGTCATGAGTTATTTTCGTACATTTGTTCTACAAATTTGACATACTCCCAAAACTCATAGAAAAACTCATAAAACTCATAGAAAAACTCATAGAAAAACTCATATCTCACGAAAAACTCAGGGAGCATGTCACTTATGCAGACCCTTGAACTACAGTGTTTTCGGGGCTTCAGTAGCAGTCATGACTTATTTTAGTACATTTGTTCTACGAATTTGACCTGCTCCTCAGCAATATTCTTTTAGCCTTCTCGGTTTAAATACATACTTATTTTTATATGTCTGTATTTTTGGCTATTTTTTTATCTACGTTTACCCTGAGCATATTATGAGTTCGTTTTTCTTGCGCTTACCCTGGTAAGTTGGTCTGTTGAGCAGTTCCATCCCGGATTTCAACCAATCGATGGGTCGTAGCAGCTTGTCTCATCTGAGTATTGGGTTCGATGGCAATAACTCGCACTCCCCGCCATCGCTAGTAGCCGAGAGGAAATTCCTGTTCCTGCACCAATATCCGCAGCTACCAGTTGCCCTCTGTTCTCAAGTCCTTCCAGAATCTTGTCGATAGCTACAGCTGGGTAACTGGGTCGGTATTTGGCATAATCTGCCACCAGCTCAGAAAATCGACTCTCTGGGTTCATCTGGTGTAATGGTGTTGTCTCAAGGTTCCTTTCGCCCATGATTAATACCAATCAGGATTTAGGCAATCACTCTACTTTTAGGGTAGGGTTAGTGGACAGTACTAGTTGTGTTGCCAGATTAGCAATTTTGACAAAGATTTATATAACCCGTGACTTGAGATGATTTTAGGCTTCGATCCAGGACGAGATAAATGTGGTGTAGCAGTGATGGAAAAAGAGGGTCAGCTGCTAACCCATGAGGTAGTCGCTTCAGGAAATGCGATCGCAAAACTCCAGCAACTGTGTCAACAATTCCCCATTGAAACTATTGTCATGGGAGACCAAACTACTGCCAAGAGATGGAAACGGAAAATCAAGGAGGAATTACCAGCATCAGTACCTATTGTCCTGGTAGATGAGCGCTACAGTAGTTTAGAAGCTCGCCCACGCTACTGGCAAATGTATCCTCCCAGAGGGTTCCAACGGCTCATTCCCCAAGGAATGCGCCAACCTCCTCGACCCATTGATGATATTGTGGCAATTTTGTTAATCGAGCGCTATATAATCAAAGGCAAAAGCTAGAAGGGATATCGTCGTCTTCCCTTGGGCATGAGCTATTGACAGGATGCTCAAGCCTGTGATCAACTTACCCACATCCCTGACTTTCCTGACTTTCCTGACTTCCCTCTCTTATCCCTTCTGAGAATATAGCGTTTATCATAGTTATGAGGTACATAAGTTCCCTACTCCCGATTCCCTACTCCCGATTCCCGATTCACTACTCCCTACTCCCTAAAACCATGAACTTTGTACCTCACGGAATTGATAAATGCTATAGTTCGGCTCGAATCGTAAAAGCATAGTTTCCCCCTGGTTCGAGCTGGTAATCGCACTGTTCTAAAAATCGCCCCAGGGGTTCCTGAATCAAGGCACGTCCGAGAGAGGGGGTGACTAACAGCTGACTTACCCGAAAATGCCACTGAAACTGCCATTCATAGTCTGCGGCTTGAACTTCCCCTTCAATCTTGCCCTGTTGCCAGCAGTGCCGCGTAATTCTGACGTAGGCAGTGGTTTGAGGCAGACCCTTTGCACTCACAATGGTAAAAAATCCTAATCTGCTTTAAAGACATAGGTTAGCAGACCTGTTGGCAGATAAGTCAATAGCGATCAACCCAAATCTGATATCAGTGTGGTTGCTTGATGCCCAAGGCACCGAGGTGCTGACGGATGCTTTTTACAAAACCCTTCCAAAAGAAAACATCACTAATACTCAAGCCCTACAGCAAGCACAACTCTCGTGGCTATTGACTCCTGAATACAGTCACCCTTAGTACTGGTCAGCATTTATTCTTATAGGTAATGAATTTAGGTAATAGTTAGAATAGATATTGGTTGATATTAAATCCCTGCGATATGCACCACCAACTCCCGGTAGTGAGCCTGTCGCCGATGCTCCCAAATATAAATGCCTTGCCAGGTTCCTAGGAGCAATCTCCCCTGAGCAATAGGAATCTGTTCCGATGTTTTAGTCAGCGCAGTCCGGATATGAGCAGGCATATCATCGGGACCTTCGGCACTATGGCTATAGCTTTTGCCATCTTCTGGTACTAATTTAGCAAAAAAGTTCGATAAATCCATGAGCACATCAGGATCAGCATTTTCCTGAATTACCAAACTTGCGGAGGTATGACGCAGGAATATCGTACACAATCCAGTCTCCAGTCCTGATGTAGCAACCACGGATTGAACTTTCCCGGTAATGTTGGAGAACGATTTACCGGTAGTCCTAATTTTGAGTCGTTGTTGATAATGAGTCATAGAAGGGTTAGTTAATCGAGCCACTGCTACCCGAGCTGTTTTAGTTCCTCCGATGGTGTTTCCGAGGTTTCTGTGGCTACAGCTGTTGGTGGATTGTCAACAGACTTATCCACCACAGGTGTTTCCGAGGTTTCTGTGGCTACAGCTGTTGGTGGATTGTCAACAGACTTATCCACCACAGGTGTTTCCGAGGTTTCTGTGGCTACAGCTGTTGGTGGATTGTCAGCAGACTTATCCACCACAGCAGCAGTTTCTGATGACTCTAGAGTATCTTCTGATAACGACTCAGGGACAGTTGCCAATTCTGCCAATTCTTCTGTATACAACTTATCCAGTTGAGCAGCAGTTTCTGATAACTCTGGCTTTTCTGCTGATTCTGGCTCAGTTGCAGATTGATTGTCACTCGACTCATCTGCCTGCTCGGAATTTTCCGATGCCTCTGGATTCTCCGGTTCCCCTTCACGCCAAGGGGAATCATAGTGATTCCAGGGCAGAATTGGCTCGTTGGGCAGGTTACGGGTCAAGACAGTGATGTTCTCTGGGTCTGGTTCCGGTAAACTCAAGGGTTCTCCAGAGGGTTTGTTATTAACCTGTTTAGAATTCATAGTCTGAGCGAAAGCCAACAATACATCACATCAGTTTAAGCGCAGGAATGCAAAACTCTGCTATGACATTCAACGTAATAATCAAGGCAACCCCCCAAGTTACATAAGCAGAATACTTCAACGATAGAGAAAAATCTTCTAATCGCTGCCTGTTTGCATTATAAGCCTCTACCAGATTAACCAGCATCTGTAGTTGGTATTGTTCTGGTGAGAGTACCAGGTAGCGTTCTAGGAATTTTTTATCTCCCAAGTTGGGACTGACTGCTATCTGACGCGGGAGAAAAGCACGGATTAGTAGGGTAAAATTAAGCATAAATCCCAGTATCTCAGCAATACCAAAGGGGCTGCGGAAAAATACTAGCCCAGAGATGGTTAAACTCGTTAATAAGGCTCCGTTAGTGACAAACAAGATATTGAGTTTTGTGGTCAAGGTTTGACTGCGCTCCCTTTGTTGATCGAGCACCATACGAACGTCTCGTGCTGCCAACTCCAGGCTTGGGAAAGACGTCTGCTCTTGAGTGATAGAGGTTTCTGGTGTGTCGATGGACTTTGGGATAGAATTGTGGCTATTCTGGATCTGTTCTATAAGCGAATCTACGGTAGATATCATGGCAGGGGCTATTTAGGCTATTTAGTGTAAGTCTGGAGGTAGTTAACAATATCTTTAGCAATCTTGTCTGTTCCATCCTTTACCAAGCTTTGAGATTTTCTGGGAGGCTTGGGAGTATGATGGAGAAATTCCCACTTGCCGTGGAAAAATTCTGTCGGTGTTAAAATCTGATGGTGACCGTAGTCTTGCACCCCTTCTATTAGGATAGCGGCTTCAGCAAATCCAGAGCGGGTAACTGAAGCAATTGGGATATCCAGGCGTAACGCTTCGGCAAAAGTACTGTATCCCGGTTTGGAAATCACTCGCGAGCACAAGGGCATGAAATCCACTGGTCGATAGTCGTGATCCTTGATTTTAAGTAAATTGGGTAAATCTGGTGCTTGAGAGTCAAATGTGATAAACTGCCAGTCAGGGAATCTAGATAGATTGTGGTAAGGAATTTGTTCCAACCCTAATCCCCCAAAGGTGAGTAAAGCAGTTTTAAACTCTGGAGACTTCAGATCAAAATTCTTCCTTAATTGGTCTGCACTGTAGCCTGGGGAGCCGCCTGTTAACCCCACATCGGTGATATGGGTGAAGGCGCTCATGGGTTCATGTAAAGGAAGGCGAAATAAGCGATCGCATTTTCGATAATACTCACTGATCCAATCGGCAATCTCGGCAAATTCTCCTCCCCAGTCTCGATAGATGAAGTCCCAGCCAAAGTTACTCATCATCCAACAGGGAATGTCAGCCGCTTGAGCAATACCTACAGCTAAGGGGGGAATATCGGCTAAGATCAGCCCGACTCGATTGTTACGAATAAAGTCAACCTCACTAGCAATAATTGATCTAGCACTGAAGCGAATTTGCTGTAGTTTGGTTAATGTTACCTCTTTATCCATTGTTAAGCTGTCGGTTTGAATAACACCAACATCAAAAGCCCGTGGGCGATGAATAAAATCCCCCGGAATGTAGGATTCTAATAACCAGCGTGGTATTGTTGTTACTAGAATCAGTAAGATATCCGGACACAGTCGTTGAATAGCCGCAGCTACGGAGGCAGTACGTACAGCATGACCAAAACCGTGGCTAGTGATAGCGATGTATAAAACTGGTCTAGACATTCTAGGAGCTCAGGTATTGAGTTAATTGAAGGCTTTCATGCAGGCTAACAAAAATAAACCACAAGTGGCTAACTTTGGCAGTTACTACCTTGATTATAATTTCCACACTTTAAAATCGAATTCATAAAAAATTTAAAGTTTTTTTTTAAAGGAGTTGAAAACGTGCTGGAATATATCACTTTACCGAACAATGTTCTGCCACCTGTAGCCCCTTATTCCCACGCTGTTCGGGCAGGAGATTTTCTATTTGTGACGGGACAGCTAGCTGAGGACCCTGTCACTGGAAAAGTAATAATTGGGTCAATTGAGGAGGTGCGACCCCGTAATTTAATTCGCCATAGGAAAGCGCACCTTACAGACTAAACAGGTAATGGAAAACTTGAAGCTGGTTTTAGACCATGCTGGCACTAGCTTCGAGCAGGTAGTTATGACTCGCATTTTTCTGACTGATTTTAGATACTACCAGACAGTGAATGACTTATATGCTTCTTATTTTAACAATCGGTTGCCTTGTCGAACAACGGTTGGAGTCATGGGTCTTGCTGGTAATGGTGATATAGAAATTGATTTGATTGTTTATTGTGGTGATTAAGGATAATGGTAAATTCGTAAGATTTACATTTAGCTATTAGCATTTAGCTAACCCTCTTCGTCCATAGTAAGCTAATAGGCATTTAAATTTATAACTATTCTTAATTTTGCCTTTTTTATTTGATAGTTTAGTTAACTTTTTCTCGAACAACCCGAATCCCCTCCCAAGCTGGCATTCGACCAGTTCGTCGCTCATCCATTAATAAAAATAATGTGTAAATTGGCGCAATTTTATCTCTATTACTGGCATACTTACGGCTTAATTATTGACAATTTTCAACTGTCAAATGAACAGGTTTCAGGATTTGAGGATTGGTAGCAGCTTTTTTATAAATATCAGCTCGCACAGTCCAGGCAATAAACACTAACAGCACATAGAAGCGAAGTAATTTAAGATCTGGGTTTTCGTATCGGTCAAAGTCGAGGTTGAGGTAGGGATTGAGGTGGATATATTGACCTAGCTTGAGTTCTTTGTATAGGTCTTGGTATGGCTCAAGGTTTTGGTAAAGGTATCGATCGAGGTCGAGGTTTTGTTCAAGCTCTTGGTAAAGGTTTCGGTATTGGTAGAGGTTAAGCTCTAAATATCGGTAGAGTTGGATATCTAGGTATCGGAACAGTTCTAGTTCCCCCTCCAAGTCTAAGTTTAAATCTAGAGCTATATCTAGTTGAACAACATTAGCTAATTGTTTTTGCCAATTTTTCCACTTAGCTGCTTTTATGCCCACAATCACGTTGTGTTCTTTTTCCTGGCACCAGCAGCCTACTGGCTGTTCAATCGCTGGGTACTCCTGTGCTTCATCGGAAGTGGGCAATCTGTACCTGAATCCTGGTGTTGAGTAGTTTTGAGTCAACCATTTACAAAATGCTTCTGCATCACTAGCTCCAATTCCAGTAATTGGCTGATTTCCCTCTAACCCTATAAACCGTTTGCTTTCCCAATGATCTGGCTGATGATACTCACCTGCTGCTAGGGTCTCATCCAAAAATAATTGATACTCAGCACAGGTAATATAACTCAAGGCAATTTCGATTCTGTCATCAATCCGGAATAGTTGATTCAACCGCCTAGATAACTTAACCTCTGCAGCTACCTGAGCAATTTCTGGATTAGGGGATGCTAAATCGGCTGCTAGGACTTGTTCGAGTTGTTGCTCTAGCTTAGGCTTAACGGTCACCCCTTGCGCTAGGCAATCATAAGCAAGAGCTAAAGACTCTTCTGTAGCCTTTTCCAAGGCTGCACGAATCAAGTTAGTTCCATCAGCATCCGACGCCCAGAAGCGGATAGTTTCAGTCCACCAGGGATTATCCACGTTTTTAGTCAAGATCTGCTCTTGGTTCAGTTCCTTTACCTGAGCAGCGGCTAAATAGTCCTGAAAACTCTGGTGAACAAACTCGTAAATCCCTAGCCTCCTTTCCACTAATAACCCAGTAGCTGTCTCTATATGCTTAAGAAATTCCTTTGGTTTTAGCGGACTCCCCGCCACTGATGCTAAATGGTCTTGACTATCAGATGGGGTGAATTCACAAGTTTCCTGTTCCATCAACCCTAGTGCTAGCCTTTGTAAGACTGATTGTTTTTGCACGGTTGTGAGCTGTATAGGGATGTTCTGAGCTGATGACACCTCCAGCAATACATGGCAAATTTTGCTGTAAAGTTCTCCCCGACGCTCTGGTAACATGCTACCGCAAGCGTGAAGGGTAGCTATCATAGTTAGGAGCAGTGGGTTGCTTGCCATTGAAGCTATCGAGGGATTATGTCTAATCCGCTCTACTAAATCCTCAACTTGCTTCTGAGCTGATAATTGTTTTCCTCGACTACTAATCTTAGTTTGTCGATACCAGCCCTGAAGAAATTGCTGAATTTGGTTGAAATTGAATGGTTGTACTTCTAAAACTGTTTCGATCTGCGACCTCAGTATACTACGATAGCCCTGGGGACGATATGTCAGGATAAAAGCAGTTTGGGAATAGGTTTGCATCTGCTGGTTAACCCATTGACTCACCTGCTGACGCTGATCCGGATCAGCTACTTCATCCAACCCATCCAACATCACTAAGCATTTGCCATTGTCTAACTGATCCCGAAACCAATTAGCAGGAGGTTTCTCCAAGCCTGCGGATTGACCAAATCCTGGTAATGACCCTTCCTCAACTTGTTTCGTAACTAGCTGTGCCAATAATGGTGTTTGCTCACTAGTAATGCGATCGCAAGTATTCCGCAAATCTACCATTATAGGAATTAGTTTTGGCGCTTTATACTGGCGGTGAGCATTGTTGGCATAGGTCAGGGTCAAATGCTGCAAGGTAGTGGTTTTTCCTGCTCCTGGGGGGGCAATGATTGCCAAATGTCGATAGGCTGGTCTTTTAGGTATTTTGGCGATAAAATCCCAAATTTCCGGACTGATCTGAGATTGATGGGAGTTTGTCTTAGGTAATGGTCTATTACCTGGAATTTTTGTAGCGAATCTTAGGGGGACAAATACCTGCTCGAAATCCAACCTTGATAGCCTTGTGTTCAACACTACTGTCTTCAAGTCACGAAAACCGTAGACTAAGCTTTGGTAATACTTGTCTTGAAACTGTGAGGTTGATTTTCCGTCGTTAAACTGTGAGGTGAATTTTCCCCACAACCCCATGACCAAGTTTTCTTCCGGTTCCAAAGCTTTTGACTTGTTTTGGAACGATGGCTTGTCCGACATGTTTTCTGGCATAGTGATGCTACTGCTACAAAGCCCCTTGCTTTCGAGTGTAAGCGAGTCTAATACTAAGTTGCCGCTTAAAGATGTAATTTACTGGTAAGACTATCCTTGAATTTGACTGTTAACCGTCAACGGTAAACGCTCAATCCTCTTGGGCAAAAAACTGTTGCAATAGTGACCTCGTCATAACCCAATTTGCTGTAAACAGGCTGACTCGATCACAGTCGAGGAACACTTATAAATTTTACTAAAAAATGCTATACTTCAGATATATATTTACAACTATTAGTAATCTAATTGAGTCTTTAGCATTTTATCACTGTCATTCTTTGTCTGTCATTTGTGATATCTTCGTTCGTGTCGTATTACTTTGTAAAAATGCTAGAATAGATAGTCAATGAATGTAGCGATTAAGCGAGTCCTATCACCCCTAAAACCTTACCTACGCTGGGTAATCTTAGGTGGGACATTATTCTTTTTAGCAAAAGCCTTGAAAGACAACTGGCAAGAAGTGCTAGCGATTCGGATCAGCACTTCTGGATGGACTTGTTTAGCGATCGCTGTTGGCGTGACATTACTAGCCCACACCTGGACTGGCTGGGTTTGGCATTGGATGCTGCGGGAATTCGACCAAGAACCAGGGGTTGGGTGGTGTATCCGGATCTATCTGAAAGTTAACATTGCCAAATACTTACCAGGTAACGTTTGGCACTTCTATGGTCGGATCTGGGCAGCGAAAACAGCAGGAGTTCCATTGGGAGTAGCTACTCTGAGCGTGTTAATGGAACCTCCCATGATGGCAGTAGGTGCTTTATTGCTGGCTTTGATCAGCTCTCCTTTGGCCAGCCGGATCATTCAACTCCCAATTCTGTTTGCTGTACTGATACTGATTCATCCTTGGTGTTTAAACCCATGCCTACAGTATTTAGCTAAATTAACAGGTAAGAAGAAAAGCATTGAATCGGGTGTTGATCAGATTATCCGGGTCAAGCGCTACCCAATCCTACCATTGTTGGGGGAATTGGGCTTTTTGGGATTGCGAGGTTCAGGCTTTTTGCTTACCCTGTTAGCCTTAAGTCCAATCAGCCCCAGCCAACTCCCCCTGTTGCTTAGTGGGTTTAGTGTAGCTTGGCTGTTGGGCTTAATTGTCCCAGGGGCACCAGGGGGAGTTGGGGTATTTGAAGCCACTGCAGTGGGTTTACTAGAGCATGACTTTGCTCCGGCAGTGGTGCTGAGTTCGGTTGCCTTGTATCGTTTGATCAGTATTCTATCAGAAGTTGGCGGTGCGGCACTGGCATGGTTAAATGAACCTCCAAGCGATCGCTCTTCTAATCAAGATGAAGAATGAAGTCTTGATACTTCATACTTGATACTTCATAATATTTCATACTTCATATTTCATGCTTCATCGTGATAGGTAGAAGCTACGTACAACTCCTTTAACTGTTTATCATCCACACCACCTGGAGCATCGGTTAGCAAAGAACGTGCTTGTTGGGTTTTCGGGAAAGCAATCACATCCCGAATCGATTCTTCCCCAGCCAATAGCATCACTAGCCGATCCAAACCATAAGCAATCCCACCGTGAGGAGGGGCACCATAGTCAAAGGCTTCCAGCAGAAACCCAAACTTACTGTGAGCTTCTTCTTCAGACAAGCCAATAGCTTCAAAAACCTGTTGCTGAATCTCTGGCTGGTATATCCGGAGACTACCACCACCGATTTCTACCCCGTTCCATACTAAGTCATAGGCTTGAGCTCGAGCCGTTTTCAGATCATCTAAGTCATCAGGATGGGGAGCTGTAAATGGGTGGTGCAGTGCTTCTAAACGCTTTTCATCGGCATTCCACTCAAACATGGGGAAGTCTGTTACCCAGAGTAAGTTAATCTTTGTTGAATCAATTAATCCTAACTCTTGACCAATCACAAGTCGTAAGCGGTCGAGGGTTTTATTGACGATGTCAGCTGAACCAGCACCAAAAAGCAGCAAATGACCAGCAGTAGCACCAGTTGCCTCTAATAACTGCTGTTTTTGGCTATGACTTAGGTTATCCTTAATCGCCCCGATGGTATCAATTTCACCTCCTTCCCTCACCCGGATGTAAGCTATCCCCTTAGCACCAGCTTCGCTTGCTTCTTTGAATAAGTCACCCCCTGGTTTAATCCGGACATTCGATATAGCTTCATTACCACCAGGAATAGGTAGAACTTTGACTACACCCCCAGTCTTTACTGCACCGGAAAAGACTTTGAAGCCAGAATCTTTCATCAAATCAGAGACATTGACTAGTTCTAAGCCAAAGCGAGTATCGGGTTTATCACTTCCGTAGCGTTCCATGGCTTCAGCGTAAGTGAGGCGGGGGAATGGTCTGGGGATATCAATACCTTTGACTGTCTTAAAAATGTGACATACTAATGTCTCATTAAGCTGGAGAATTTCCTCTTGGGACATAAACGACATTTCCATGTCCAACTGGGTAAACTCCGGCTGTCGGTCAGCTCTGAGGTCTTCATCTCGGAAACACCGGGCAATCTGGTAGTATCGATCCATACCCGATACCATCAACAGCTGCTTAAACAATTGGGGGGATTGGGGCAGAGCGTACCACTGACCCGGATTCACACGGGAGGGGACAAGATAGTCTCTAGCACCTTCGGGAGTGGAACGAGTTAGCACTGGGGTTTCCACTTCGATGAAGCCTTGTTCATCTTCCAGGTAACGGCGAATTCCTCTAATCACTTGATGGCGCAGTTGCACGTTTTTGCTCATGCGATCGCGTCTTAAGTCCAAATAGCGATACTTCAGCCGTAAGTCTTCTCGCACTGACTCAGTATCAGCACTGGACACCTGAAATGGCAACTGCTTACGCACTTTATTGAGCAGTTCAATGTAAAGAGCGTAAATTTCTACCTCGCCAGTAGGCAATTTGGGATTAAGGGACTCGTCAGGACGCTTAGTAACTCGTCCGGTAACCTTTACTACATATTCATTGCGCAGGTGATCGGCATCTTTATAGGAATCAGGGGTACGCTCAGGGTCACTAACAATTTGGACAATACCACTAATATCCCGTAGGTCCAAGAAGATCACACCTCCATGGTCGCGACGTTTCGAGACCCAGCCGCACAGGGTAACAGTTTCACCAATGTGCTGGCTTCGGAGTTCACCACAATAATGAGTTCGCATAGTCTTTGTCTATAATACTGGTTCAATTAACTTACTTATCAGGCTAAACCCTGGCGCGTTATAGTCTTAGATTCTCAGCCTCACGGATGATATGTGCTGTTTTACCAGCACTTGACTAGGATTAAAATCCCCCGCCAATAAGCCGACCCAGGCAATTTCAGGCACCACAAAGTCTGAATTATAGCTCATTTGACCCGAGTCTAGGCCATAGTCTGACACTAGGGTGTGTTTTCAAAGTTTTCCGCAAGATATTAGATCCCCCCCAGCCCCCCTTATTAAGGGGGGAGCCATACTCAAAGTCCCCCTTTTTTAAGGGAAACGGGGGTACTCGGAGTTTGAAGACACGCCCTAGGCTTCCTGATCTGGGGGAAAAGGTTTCATAGGTCTTATTTACCTTCGGGCTATAGTTCCTGATCTGCTAACCCAAGCCACATCTCCGACGATTTTACGGCAACCACCGAGTATGGCAACTAGACCTTAATAATTGGCTAGACTTTCCCTATCACTCTATTTTCGACAAACTCGATTGAGCAGTAACGTTTTGATGAGGAATGGATAACCATGACCATTAATACCGCCAAGCTGGAGACCATTATCCAAAATTTTGTCACCAGCACCAGTGAGGTTCAAGGAGCTGCTTTAGTTTCTCCTGATGGGCTGCCTATAGCATCCAGTTTACCGAGCGAGATGGATGAAGAACGAGTATCAGCCATGTCAGCTGCTATGTTATCCCTAGGTGAACGGATTGGCTCGGAATTGTCCAGAGGCATTCTAGACCGCATTTTCGTAGAAGGTAATAAAGGTTATGGCATACTAACCAACTGTGGCGAGTATGCGGTTCTATTAGTCTTAGCCACCAAGGCAGCTAAACAGGGGGTGCTGATGCTGGAAATCAAGCGGGTGATTCCAGATTTGAAGGCTGCCTTAGAGCCTCACCAGAGCATACCAGGAATTTATGAAACAAAACTCTAGCTAAAGTGCCACAGCAACGATCTGAAAGGTTGCCACTGCTTAGATTAGGGTGGGTTAATTTTATCTTGACCAATAATTGAATATAATATATAATAATGATTTTGGTAAAAATGGTAGCTGTTATTTGAATAATTTAAGAAATCCTTTTGATTTTAGGTAACTCAATATACCTATCGTATTAACTGGAAGTGGCTATAGTGGGAAAACTATCTAAGCGCCAGGTTTGAGTTAAGCCTATTGCCAATGTCAGATTGCCAATGTCAGAAACCCTGCTGAACCTCTCCTCTCTAAGGCTTATATCTTCATTTTACGCATCAGTCATAAGATAGAAATTTTTGACTTTACACTTAGGGAATTACTAACCCAATGGTTAGAATTGTATTGTAAAATAATTAAAATTTAATAACTTTAATATAAAATCCGAAAAAATCGATCAAAAAAAATAGATTATTCATTATGTCTTGTGACTATCAATAAACTTAAGCCTAGTAATAGGTGACTTTCTTTATTATTGGCAAGTAATGGCTATCACGAGTTCTTTAGCGGAATTTTCCCTCCCAGAATTGTTTCAGTTCCTCGATCAAGGAAACAAAACTGGATTACTAACCCTCCGATTCAAGCTAAGTAGGCATAGTCAGGAAATAAAAGCTCGACATATTCTACTGCGCCAAGGTCGGATCTTGGCAGTTAGCTATCGTCTGGATCACCAATGCCTGCTGAAAATGATGTGTCAGCGGGGTTGGCTGAGCCCTGAGGTAATTAATGAACAGGTAAATCGATGTCCGGCGAATAAACCGATTGGTTTGTACTTGAAGACTAAGGGATTTCTGCATCCAGAGCAGTTGAGACTACTATTTCATGCCCAGGTTATACGCTCAGTTTGTGGCTTATTCCGGCTCAAAGATGCTAAATTTAGGTTTGACTCTAAGGCAACCTTGCCCACGATAGAAATGACGGGTTTAAGCATCTCAGCTACCAAAGCAACTCTAATTGGTCTGCGAGCTCTACCAGATTGGACTGGATTAGCAGACAAGCTACCTGAGACAACCTCAGCACTATCTAGGGCGATGGTTGGTCATCGCCAGTTAGGGCTAGACCCTATGGAAGCTGCAGTTTGGAAATTAGCCAATGGGTCGATTCCCCTCACTGATATTGCTACTCGGTTGGGGAAGTCTCTGGAAACGGTTCAACAGATATCCTTCCGGCTGATTAGCGTGGGTTTAGTCGCAGAAGTGCCTATGCTTACTTCATATCAACAGAACTATTGGCAATCACAGGGATTAGAGCCAGTCGCCGTTGGGGCAAATCGAACTGAGGAGGACAATCCTCAAGAGCTGAGCAATCGCTTTGTGCAACACTTACTTGGTTTCTTAAGGAGGTAATAACGATTAATAACAGCTAGGTACTTTTTGGAGTTAATGGTAGTTTTTCTGCAATCAGAGTATGGTAATCCTAATCCTGTGGTTGACAATAATGTTGTCGTGTTTCCGATTCTGCTTCAGAACGGCTAACAGCAAATAAGCGTGGAAATTATGCGTCTAGTTGTAACCGGTGCCGTGGGTGCTGGAAAATCCTCTTTCATTCGCTCGGTTAGCGAAATTGATGTAGTGGATACAGATTGCCTAGCAACGGACGTGACAACTAAAATTAAGCAAAAAACTACAGTAGCGATGGACTTTGGGCGTTTGGAATTTGCTCAAGATATGGCGCTACATTTATATGGTACTCCAGGACAGTCTCGCTTTGATTTCATGTGGGATATCCTGATTCGGAAAGCGCATGCTTACATACTCCTTGTTGATGCCCATCGTCCCAGTCAGTTTAGCTCTTCCCGTCGCCTGCTCAGTTTTATGGGACAGCGTGTGAAAATTCCCCTAGTGATTGGTCTAACCCATGTTGATTGTGAAGGAGCTTGGTCAGAAGAGGATGTAGCGATCGCGTTGGGCTTTGTGGATGAAAGCAATCGACCCCCGATGGTCAGCCTCAATGCCAATCAACGGGATTCTGTGATTCAAGCATTAATAGTGCTAGTAAAATATATCATTAAATGCGACATCTACCACACTCCCCCTAATGGCTAGAGTGTGGGCTGATCGCCGTAAAATCTAAATTTAGGATCTAGCGATACTAAGTTTTGGTGTCTTTAAGCCATTTTGAGGTGTTTTTTGATAACTAGTAATTTAGGTTAGTAGTAGGGTGGATAAGTCCCACCCTAGCAGAACTTACGCAGCAGTTTTACCTGTAGCTTCCGTTAATAACGCCCCCTACTAGTTATAGACTGTGTTGCCCAGTATTGAGTAACTCCTGCCTAGTTGTAGAGTGTTGGCTTTAGTCCACCGAAAAGAACGACAGGGTCGGAAATGGTATATTTTGAGAGTTTTCAGAGCTTTGATGGCTATAAATCCATAGATTTTCCAGAAACCAACATCAAGCCTGAATTTCTCAAGTTCTATTACTCAATTGGTTCTCGAGTGGTGACAAAGGACTAATAACAACTGCAAGCGGTGCAACCTAGGGCTTTGAAAAAGTGCTAGGGAACCCCTACCAAGAGAATGACTTACGAATTTGAGTTCAATTTGGTATTATCACTCTTTCTAGTGTTCTCGAATAACAGAGGCTTCCCACGCGACCCTTTTTTTTAAGCAGTGGTAACGCCACTGAATCCTAAGTTCCGATCAAAGATGCGGTGCGAAGCGCGCCCTTTTTGCGACGCGGTGTGACCCCGGTCGGGTTTCCCGACAAGGGTGAACGCCCACCAACAGAGCTAAGGGTGAATGCACACCAACAGAGCTAAGGGTGAACGCCCACCAACAGAGGGAAGGCTCACTTCTCAATTTGACACAATCTTTACACACTCTTTACAGAATTTTGAGATGATCCAGTGCAACTAGCCGTTACTAATGGTAAAACCCAAATAGTGATGAACACATATCAAGAAACTACATATAGCATCTGTCAAAAGAGGTATATTTTTGAGTGTTCTGTGTTTATCCAAAATTTGTAAAGGACTAGGCTTACAGCAGGATTGTTCATGAGACTTTTGCTGGTAGAGGATGACAATGCTCTAGCTCTAACCTTGAGTAAAGTGTTGAGAGAGCAGAATTATATTGTAAATATTGCTGGAGATGGGGAAGAAGGTTGCGAGTATGCTCAAGCCTTTACCTATGATCTGATTGTGCTGGAAGTGGATTTACCCAAGCTCGATGGTATCAGCTTGTGTAAGCGACTACGGCAGGCAAGCTATGATAGAGGGATTTTGCTGTTGCTTTCTCAAGCAGCTACTGCTGAGCAAGTCAAGCTTAATGCTGAAGCTGATGATTATATTGTTAAACCCTTTACAGCCAAGAATCTGTTGACTCGAATTAGGACATTACTGCGTCACCACAGTGTTTCTGGATTAAGGCTACTGGAATGGGGTGATGTCTGCCTAGACCCGAGTACCTGTGAAGTAACTTATAAAGGTCAACTGCTCCATCTCTCACCAAAGGAATACGGTCTTCTAGAACTATTCTTGAGCCATCCGCGCCGAGTATTTAGTCAGAGTTTCATTCTCGGACATCTGTGGTCATTTGAAGACCCTCCTTCACCAGAAACAGTTAGGGCACATGTTAAGGGGTTAAGGCGCAAGCTCAAGAGTGTTGAAGCTGATGATATGATTGAAACTGTCTATGGTATGGGCTATCGCCTCAAGAGCTTACCGAGGAGCATCAGAAAGAAACTCAAACCAACCCCAACCAGGTTCAATCAGCCTTGGGAGCGTTCTAAAGGAACCATGTGGCGTCAGTTTGCCACTTTAGAACAGGCAGTTAATGCTCTCGAAGCCGGACATCTTACTGAGGATCTGCGAAAACAAGCCCAGCAGCAAGTCCACAAGCTCGTTAGAGCTTTAGATAAGTTTGGCTTAGTGGAAGGATCACGGCTAGCCCAAACTATTGAGTACTGGCTACAGGAAGTCAGTATAACCAAGACAAGGAACTCCGGTAAAGGTAGATATCTGTCAAGACGCAGGAACTATGACAACCAAATAGAATTGCCTAGTCCTCAATTACAGCAGCTAACCTCCCCAACTAATATTCAAAATCTGGCATCTTTGGTAGCACTTCTGTCTGAAGAACTCCAGCAACCTCCATCACCATTCTCTGGTGATGTCAGTAGTGAGTTGGAAGATAATCCTACCATTACTGTATTAAAAGACTCTGAACTAACCGAGGATGATAGATCAGAACCCCTGGCACCCGACCAATTCCCAAAAAAGCTTCCCTTGATTTTAGTTATCGATGGAGACGTGCAACTGACACAACAGTTGGAAAGAGAAGCAGTCAATTGGGATATGCAAGTAAAAGTTGTCCTAGATCCCAGGGAAGCCAGAGTTGTCATGGATCAAGAAATACCTGATGTTGTGCTACTGGACTTGATGTTTCCCAATTATCCAGAGGTCGGAATCGCACTCCTAAAATATTTCCAGAACCAATACCCTCAAATCCCAGTAATCGTTTCTACACAGCAAAATCGGTTTAGCGATCGCGTTGAGGTTGCTCGTCAGGGAGGAAGGGCGTTTTTATCCAAACCCGTTACCCCAATACAGTTACTAGAAACCGTTGAAGATGTCTTAAATCAAGACAGACCTTCCACCGCCAAAGTCCTGGCAGTAGACGATGATCCCCTAGTGCTCGAAAGTATACGACACTTCCTACAACCTTTAGGAGTGCAGATTATTACCTTAGAAGAACCCGATCAATTTTGGGAACAGCTCGAAGCGACAGGACCTGATCTACTGATTTTGGATTTAGACATGCCCCAATTCAATGGGATTGAACTGTGCCAAGTTGTGCGCAATGATCGCATCTGGCATGGATTACCTATCCTATTGCTTTGTGAACACCTAGACTCTGAAACAATTCACCGCATTTATCAAGCTGGAGCTGATGACTATATCTTTAAACCGATAACGAAATCCGAGTTAGTCACCCGTGTTTTCCATCGTCTAGAGCGTACCAAACTGCTCCGTAGTTTAGGAGAAACTGACCAATTAACTGGTGTGGCTAATCGTCGTCAATCTACCATAGAATTTAACCGATTACTGCGCTTATCCCAACGGTACCATCAACCTCTTTGCTATGCCTTATTGGATTTAAACAACTTAAAGCAGGTGAATGAGCAATTTGGTCATGTGATGGGAGATAGAATGCTTAGGCGGTTGGGACAAATCTTGCGGCAAAAGTTTCGCAGCGAGGATATAGTTGCCCGCTGGGGAGGTAAGGAGTTCTTCATCGGGATGTATGGTCTCAATCGACAGGCTGGGGTCAGAAGGCTCCAAGAAATTTTGGAGACTGTTAGTGAAGAATTTGATGACTGTGATCTAGTGCAGGTAACATTTAGTGCTGGGGTGGCAGAGTACCCTGAGGATGGCACAGACATCGAAAGCCTCTATCGAGCCGCTGATGAGGCTATTGAGCGAGCCAAAGCCACTGGTCAAGATTGTGTATTCCCAGCTCAATCCCTAGCTGGAAAGATCAGTCAGTAGTAATTTTTCAGTAGTAATTTTTCAGTAGGTGAGCAAAGCTTTCTGAGCCTTACACCAAGCTGATTTTGATCCATTAAACCCAATTGCTACTAGGTAGGACGTGAAAAATGGAACCGATACATTCACATTTTATTTACAACTTACTCGACTATTTCACAATTGGCTCTAATATAAAGATACTTTAAAGATTATCGGTTCAAAGATATTGATCTTTGATTTGGAGTTAGGCTCAAAAGTATAAAGCTTGAGAGTAGCCATCAAGCATAGGTCATTTTTATGACCTCATTAGGGTGTAAAGCTTATTTAGTCGAATCCGACAATAGTTCAGCAAGAGCGAAAGTGCAGACTTTCCGTCGGAATCGACGTTCATTGATCCAAGTCGCAAACCTTCGTTGCTTTGTTTCTAATCCGAATATTGGGTGGGAAGTCAGGCAATAGTAGTTTGGCGGTTTGATCCCGCGATTTTTCAAACCGTGGAACCCCACGCTTTTTTAAAGCGTTAGGGAATGCGCACCAAGAGATTGATTTTTGTGGGCTTTCATCTGAAGGGGGAATCTAATCTCAAAAAAATAGGTTGCAGCCCATAGAGTTTGTAGGGCTTACCCTGAATGGATTCTCGTACAGATATGATGCCCTTATGGGAAGCCGCTTTCGCGCCCATAGGCGTTGTTGTTCTTCTTTGAGGTGGCTTTTGGCTAGAGTAGCCCTTGCCATTAAGTATAGCCATTCAATGAAGGGTAACGTAGGTTGTGGATGCACAGCCTATTGGCGAGGGCGTCAGTTGAAAGATTTTGATCCAACCCTAGTAAGCAATTACTGATCAGAGTCTAACTAAAAAATCAAGCCTTACCAATAGGGTATAGAACAGGGTATACAACCGTTTATAGCCTATGAATGTGCTTTTCCCCTCGCGTGTTAAATATAAAATTTGTTGGAAAATTTATCTGCCCATAGCAATAATTTTGGTATTCCAGATCTTAAGGTAGAAGCGTTTTAGGAAAACTTTTTACCAATCTTAACATCGCTACCACCTAATCAATTGAGGGGTCTGACCTTTCGGAAACTGTTACCAATTATTGTTTCTCTCAAGAGGATTAATAAATTGATATGGGATTTAATTTCAAATTAACAAGCCACTCAGGTCATAAAACGTTGACTTTGACTTTTAAAAATGATTTCCAGGTGTTTTTTTAACAAATATTAATATATTATAAATTAGTAATTTCCGCTAACCCTTTAGTATGAAGCCAATTAACAATTATGTCTGTTACAGGCCATTTAACCGATATTTCCCTACCAGAAGTGTTTCAGTTTATCGCCCAGGGACAAAAAACTGGTTTGCTAAGGTTGCTTCCCTTGCCAATAAACCAAGCAACCCCTAGGAGGATTCATTATATTTGGGTATATCAGGGTCACCTGGTGGCAGCTGCAGATCGGTTAGACAATCAAGGTTTGGTATCGCTGATTGTTGAACACTGCGGGGTTAGCGAACGGGTAATTGCTAAGTTAGCTCAGCTGTGTGCCATAGATAAACCTCTGGGTTTATGCCTCAGAACTCAGGGTGCTTTACAAGGTGAACAATTAAAACAACTATTTCGAAGGCAAATTTTACAGCATGTGTGTGCTTTGTTTCAGCTCCGAGATGGTCAGTTTAACTTTGAACAGAATGTACCCATACCAACACGAGAAATGACGGGTTTGAGTATGCCAACAAAAATAGCTATGTTGAAGGGATTGCGATCGCTCCGCAACTGGGAAGCTCTGGCAGATAAATTACCTGACCCGAATGGCGGTTTGGTCAGTATCAACGGTGGTCAACCTAAATACAGTTTGGATTCTATAGAGTGGCAAGTTTGGGAGTACACCAATGGCAATGTTTCTCTCAAGAGAATTGCAAGGCAACTGAGAGTACCAGTAGAAAAAGTGCAACAAGTTGCTTTTAGACTAATCACAATAGGTTTAGTAGAAGAAGTTCCGTTATTGGTTAGCAACTTATGTGATATATCTACATTTAAGTGACAGTAAAATGTGGTATTATGAGCCCTTTTTTAAGGGTATCAAAACTTGCTTAAAGTAATAAGTAAAGGTACTATTAATTATGGATTTCAACACAACTGTATTTCCTCAGAGCGAGTTTTAGAGTTCGGAAAATTTTTGGCATTGCTCGGACTTTGGTTGATTGCTCAGTTGATATCACCGTTAATCCAAAGCTGCAAATTGTAATCAAAATAGTCTTGAATACTACAATCATTTCTTTGGCACTCATCTCGATAAGAAAAGAGTTGAGACTTAGAGGCAGGGTTTTAATCAAACACTATGTATCCAGGTTCTTCAGCTACGTTTACAACTATTCAAAAGAACTTTCACGCATCAGCATCAAGCGACGATTTATTTAATTCCAACTTAGCACTTTGTCGATTTGGCCAACCTTATAGTAATATGGCGAAACATCTTTGCTCCGATAAAAAAAACAACCTCTGTCTGGGATTGATGAGGAGCTGAGTGCTCAAAGGTTGCGTCTCTACCTGGAAAGCCCAGACCGATGGCTAACCTACTTCTTATATTTGTCCTAAGTACTCTCGGCTTTAGTAAACAAAAGCCAACGCCCAGGGTGACACATGGGGCTGATCGCGGTTGAGCTAAAACTCGGATTGTGCCGCACAAACCATCTAACACTATATAATTTATTGTCACTCATAGTTGACACTTTCAAGGTGCTCTCTTGGTTTTAATTACCCGACATGTCCCTTAATGGTTACCTAAGCGACTTATACTTGCCAGAACTTTTTCAGTTTCTAGAGAAAGGAAAGAAAACTGGTTGGCTCAGAATTACTGCCTTACCCAGAGTTTCTGGATACCGGCGACCAGTTCATCACTTTTGGGTGTATCAGGGTCGGATTGTGGCAGCAGCTAATCGATTGGACCATCAGGGTTTAATTGTCCTGATTGCTCAACATCAGTGGCTTAAACACAGTATAGTCACTACACTAGCTCAGTCATGTACTCCCAATCAGCCACTGGGTTTATACCTCCAAACTCAAGGTATTTTACAAACTGCACAACTAAAATGGTTGTTTCAGATTCAAATACAACGGCAAGTGTGTCCTTTGTTTGAACTCAAAGATGGTCGATTTAAATTCGAGCAGAACGTGCCGATCCCAACCCTGGAAATGACCGGTTTAAGTATACCGGCAACAGAAGCGACATTGATCGGATTAAGGGAACTGCACGACTGGGAGGCTTTGGCTGAGCAATTGCCTGACCCTGATTGGGGTTTAGTCAGTACCATCTGCGATCCACCCCAATCCCATTATCGACTCAACGTTTTAGAATGCAAAGTGTGGAATTATACAACAGGCAAAGTTTCTCTCAAAGCGATCGCAAAGCACCTGAAACTACCAGTAGCACAAGTACGGCAGATTGCGTTTAGGCTAATCACAGTGGGTCTTGCACAAGCAAAACCTTTGTTGAAGGATACTTCTCATAAACACTTGGACAAATGTATACAAAACCAGATTGCTCTGGACAAACAAAAATATCCATTCATTAGCTTCCGCTGCAATTCATCCCATGTCCGAAAGCAGTAGCGTCGGCATCGGATGAGCGGACAGGGCAGGGCAAAGGGATATTATTTTTGTACATGCTGGCAGGGTAAGGATTTCAGCGATCGCTTATCTTTATTAATTTATTAATACACTTTTTACTGGATAAGGGTTTTGGAATTTAGATGGGGTTTGCCTCTGAAAGCGTCATAAACTGACGTTTTGTGTAAGTTTGATCGAACAGTTCAAAGATAAATATCTTCTCCTTGCTCTGTGAAGCGAACATCTTTAATATTCAACTGAGAGTTAGCAGTAAGAGTTTTACGCAAACTACCGAAAAGGGCAAATTGCTCACAAGTGGAGAGGGAGACAAACTGCCGCTGGGAATCTGGTGATAGGCGCAAATCGACGGTAGCCACACCAGTATTGGCATTGACCTTCACGCGGTATCCCGATACATTAAAGTCACTGGAGTTACCAGTCTCTAAAACTTTTCCTATAACTGTATTTACTGGATTTCCTACTGGTACAGCTACCTGTTCAGATACCAGAGACTGACACTGACTGTCAGCCCGATAGACATTAAGAATTACTCCGTTAGCTCGATTGCTATTATTATTACCTTGGCTGACTGTAGCCTTAAGCGCGACCTTACCAACCTTGGTTCCTGGTTGAGTTTCTTCCGTAGGTACAGTAATCTTAGGTAGAGTAGTATTAGAGGGTGCTACACCAGTGGTAGAGCTAGCCTCGGTGGCTGGTTCAGCAGATAGATTCGCTACAGGAGTTTTCTGGGAACCAGGATTGTTATCACTCACCAAACCATAGCTACTGAAACCAACGACAATTGCTCCAATCGCAACAGGAGCTAGATAGTGTTGAAAACTTTTCATTTGGCAACGCTGGCAAACAATGCTTCTAGCTGTTGTCTAAAGCAACAGTTACATCAATCAATATTCAAGGTAGAGCGTGGTTGATCAGGATAAAACAGTTAAAAAATAGAAACTAGAAAATAAAAATTGAAATCATTTTCACGCTTATATCCCAATTCTGGGGCATTAGGGCTATACATCAATTTAATCTGGCCATCTCCCGACACTGCCAACACTCTCGACACTCGTGACACTCCCGAGCTCCCCATCTGTATCTATAGTCCTACTTTGAAGAATTGGTATTAACTATGGGGGAGGTTAGTAAACAGCTAGAGAAAATGTCGCAGAGTCTACCAAAAACTCTGATTATTTGTTAAACTTAAATTACGGTAACACCGACAGGGATTATTATGTAACTTAAATTAAAGCCGAAAATCAAGGGTTTAGTAGTTGCGCTCTCTATCCCGGTGTTAGACTTTTTTGACATTTTTATGGCGCTCGCGGGATATTCCGTCAGAGCTTTGGGAGATACCCCCTGGATGCTATTGCATCTTGCATTGGCGAGCCAGAATTTGCCTTTGGTAGGTTTTGGTAGCTAAAAAGTATCGGTTAAACCCAGCTATCCTGTTGTAATAGCCTTGCTATCGTGACATACTCCTACACTGAGTCTTAGAGTTCAGTGTAGGCTTCTTGCCAACTCCACCCAACGGTTAGGATACAAGGCCGTAGGCCACGCGGGGCGCGTTCGGCAAGCTTTATTAACGACACGGGATGCCCCGACCCACCGGAACAATACAACTCGTTCTATTTTTTAGGCACGCAGGTGGCGGTTAGCTCTTAATTTGTTTTCCCTGCTATCTTCATTATAGATGAAAATAAAAAAACAAAGTTCCGCCTCCGCCATTCATCCCACGCCCACCTTTGGTACGGATATGGGGCATAAGCGCGGATCAAGCTAAAAGAAGTTCCCCTAACACGACATCCCCGATTCAATCAACCATGACTAAACAACCAGCCCGAATCTGCATTCTCGGTGGAGGCTTTGGGGGTCTCTATACAGCCCTACGCTTAAGCCAGCTGCCTTGGGAAAAGCTCGAACAACCAGAAATTGTCTTGGTTGATCAAAATGATCGCTTCTTATTTTCACCGCTGTTGTATGAACTGATCACCAGCGAACTACAAACCTGGGAAATTGCTCCACCCTATGAAGAATTGTTAGCAAACACAGGTGTACGGTTTACTCAGGCAGCGGTAGCAGGCATTGATGTAGAACAGCAGCAGGTACAGTTAGAGACTGGATCGGAATTTCAGTATGATCGCCTGGTGTTAGCCCTAGGTGGAGAAACCCCTTTAGAGCAGGTGCCTGGGGTGGCTGAGTATGCTATCCCGTTCCGAACTATTACTGATGCCTATCACCTGGAAGAACGCTTACGGATTTTGGAAGAATCCGATACAGATAAAATCCGGATCGCTATAGTTGGTGCAGGTTACTCTGGTGTTGAACTAGCTTGCCATCTAGCCGAACGGTTGGGAGAGCGCGGAAGGTTGCGGTTGATTGAACTCGGTGATGTGATTCTAAGAACATCAACGGACTTTAACCGAGAAGCAGCACGCAAAGCTTTAAATGAACAGAAAGTCTGGATTGATTTGGAAACCAGTGTTGAGTCCATTGGACCTGACACCATTTCTCTGTTGTATAAAGGACAGGTGGATACTATTCCCGTAGATTTGGTGCTGTGGACAGTAGGCACAAGAGTGACACCAGTTGTGCGATCGCTTCCGCTCAAACAAAACCACCGTGGTCAGCTGACTACCACCTACAGGTTACAAGCGGTTGACCATCCCGAAATTTTTGCCCTAGGTGATTTAGCCGATTGCCGAGATGCTGATAATCAACCAGTTCCCAATACAGCTCAATCCGCTTTTCAGCAAGCCGATTATGTGGGTTGGAATGTCTGGGCTTCTTTAACTGGGCGTCCCCTGCTCCCCTTCCGTTACCAGCAGTTGGGAGAGATGATGACTTTGGGGAAAGACAATGCAACTCTGAGTGGTTTAGGTCTGAAGCTGGATGGTCCTTTAGCCCACATAGTGCGGCGACTTGCCTATCTTTATCGAATGCCAACTATAGAGCACCAACTGAAAGTTGGCATGAACTGGATTACTCGACCATTAACTGATCTGCTGTCTGGAACATAAAGGCATATATACAGGAACATGGAAAATTGAAATTAAATGAACAATTAACCATTAACAATTAACCATTAACCATGGAAAAACCGCGAGTAATTTTTCTAGATGCTGTCGGTACCCTATTTGGTGTTCAAGGGAGTGTAGGGGAAGTTTATAGTGCGATCGCTAATCAATTTGGGGTTACAGTACCTGCTTCAGCTTTGGACAAAGCCTTTGTCAAAGCCTTCGCCTCAGCAGAACCAGCGGTTTTTCCAGAAATAGATCCTGAAGAAATTCCCCAGCGAGAATTTGAATGGTGGTGGGTGATTGCCTCCCGCACCTTTGAACAAGTTGGTGTACTTGACCAGTTCACCGATTTCATTGATTTTTTTGACGAACTCTATGGGCACTTTGCCACTGCTCAACCTTGGTTTATTTATCCGGATGTTATCCCAGCTCTGAAAGCATGGCAGCATAGTGGTATTGAGTTGGGTGTCGTATCAAATTTTGATTCCCGTCTTCATCTTGTCTTAAAAGCCCTAAAATTAGAAGAATTTTTCTCCTCCATCACAATTTCGACCCAAACTGGCTTTGCCAAGCCTGATCCACAGATTTTTGCTGCTGCTTTACAAAAACATCACTGTAGTGCTCAGGAGGCTTTTCATATTGGTGATAGTTTTCAACAAGACTATCAGGGTGCTCAGGCAGCTGGCTTGAGAGCATTTTTTATCAAGCGCAAACCAATGACTTAAGCATTACGCGATGCTCATAGGTCGCTGCTACGCGAACGCACCAATTGTTTTCCACAACAGTTTATGGTTGATACCCACTGCTCTGGTATAGTTTGACTACTTCTTTGAGGAGACTGGCTGCTAACTGTGAATTCTTGGTTCTGGGTAAAGGGTAACCAGCAACTCACTTTCTTTAACTGCTAACTCATCCAACCGCTGAGCTACCAGTACTCGCTCAAAATAGGTATCAGCCAGTACCCAGTAAACACCATAGTGACGAGCCTCAGATGCCATCAAGCTACGATAAAATTTTGCTAAAGATGGATCACAACAGTGAGTTGCTAGTAATCCCAAACGTTCGTGAGAACGAGCCTCGATCAGTCCAGCAACTAGTAAAGAATCCAACAACCGTTCTGGTTCGTTTCGGCGAATCTGAGCTTTCAATCCAGCTCCATAGGGTGGTGAAGAAAGGGGACCTAAGGGAATGCTACGCTTTTCTAGCCACTGGTTAACTTGCTCGAAATGTTCTAGTTCCTCACGGGCAATCACCGTCAGCTGACGCACCAGTTTACTGTAGGATGGGTAGCGAAACATTAAATTCAGTGCTACTCCAGCCGCTTTACGTTCACAATGGGAATGGTCAAGTAAAATAACATCAAGGTTTGCAAGGGCTTGCTCGATCCAAGCCTGGCTAGTAGGTTGTTTGAGGGTATTAATCAAAGGCAGACCAGAAGAAGACACGGTTTTTGTTCAAATCAGAGTAGTTGGCTTGTTCATTGCAGACAGCCTTTGGTATCGGTAGGGGATGCTATTAATTTTAACTGAATCTTTTCAATCCCCGTCTTGTTAAGGGGCAGGTGTAATCCCTTCAAAAACTGGGTTCAATACCCGCTTTTGTAGCAACAAGTTGGGTCGTAAACCCCGACTTAACCGTAGCAAATCCGGGTAGTTCATGATAAATTTACATAGACACTACACATAAATACTTATAAGACAAGTTAAACTAGCTACTTGAGCCTATTCCTCAAAACTATTACACTTAACGACTCTATTCAGGAATAGGAAATATCTTAAAAGGAAGACCACTCTCACAGAATCGGTGCATATATCTACAAATAGGTATGAGGCTAATGGTATTAGGTATTAGCTACAACAAAAGCAGTTGATAGCCTCTGTGCTTGAGGAGGGCTGCTTCATACGCTGGTCAGAACCCGCTTAGCCATTTAACCTAGAAATCTGATGCCTAAAGCCATTAACCTTAAATTTTATATGAAGGGATCTACCTGATATTTAACGAAATTAGATTTGGATAAGTAAAGTAATGACCCACCGTCGTATTGTTATCGGTGACGTTCATGGTCACTATAATCCTCTTATGACCTTATTGGATGCGATCGCACCCACTAGTGACGACACCGTTTATTTTCTCGGAGACTTGATTGATCGAGGACCGATGAGTGCTCAGGTTGTGGAATTTGTCAAGCAAAATGCTCACCCCTGTTTATTAGGTAATCATGAGCTGATGTTACTAGAAATTATCGGTAACAATTCAGTACCTAACTCAACACGACAAGCCTGGCTCTATAGTGGTGGTGAAACTACTATCAACAGCTATGGTGGAAAAGTCTGCCAAGATCACCTAGATTGGATCAAAACACTGCCAACCTACATTGATTTAGGAGATACCTGGCTAGTTCATGCCGGGGTTAATCCTCGCATGACCATTGAGGAGCAAACCGTTGAGCAATTTTGTTGGATTCGGGATGAATTTCACAGTATGCGTGAACCTTACTTTCTCGACAAGCTGATCATCACCGGTCACACCATGACTTTCACCTTACCAGGAGTGGCTCCCGGTACAATAGCCCAAGGTTGTGGTTGGCTAGATATAGACACTGGTGCTTATCATCCCAAAAGTGGTTGGATGACAGGTCTAGACATTACCAATAATCTTGTTTATCAAGTTAACGTCTTTCGGGGTTATGTTCGCCAATTCCCCTTGGAAGAAGCCGTGACCAAGATAGAACCTAGTAAAATATGCCGACGTCAAGTGTTGATTACCTCCTGACGGTTCTAGAGGTTAACAAAAAAACTATTGGGCAAGCTTGCGGCTCTTGAGCTAGCTGTGCTGATCTGAGCACTCGCCCTCTACGACCTGTTGTCCTTTTGAGGGCAGCTTTTTTCTGGTTGCGGACTGCACGAGTTTTGTTTTTGTAAGCCCGATTGTTTAATCCATCACCAACATAGGCACGATTTGAATCGATAGACTGCTCCAAGGAATCAATTCGGTCTGCTGTTGACGGATGAGTACTCAAAAACCCTGGAATAAAGCCTCTTTGCTTGAGTAGTTTTTTCATAAAGTCTACTGATCCTATCGGAGCATAGCCTGCTTGTTTTAAGTTCTTGATACCTAGTTCATCCGCTTGAAATTCATGCTGACGACTGTTGGGACGACGTAGTGCTAATTCCACGCCCAGATTAACCATCGTGTTGCTATCAACTCCAGCCGCTTCTGCTAAACCTCTAGCGATCGCGGCTTGCTTAATTTGCTGGATACTATGACGACCTACGATATGACCAATCTCATGAGCCATTACACTTGCCAGTTGAGCTTCATTGTCTGCTGCTGCGATTAAACCCGTGTTAATATAAACAAATCCTCCCATGGTAGCGAAGGCATTAATATTACCATCATCGACCACCTGGAATGTATAGTTAATGTTTGGACGTTCGCTCCTTTTAGCTAGTCGCTGACCAATTTGATCAACATAGCGATTAATTTCCCGATTGCGATAGAGCTTAAATTGCTTTCCAACAAGTTGCTGATTAATTTGCTGACCAATTTGGACTTCCTGTTGATCAGACATATTAGATAACTGGATAATCTGAATACCACGCAATAGCAGCTCTAACCAAGGAACCCCTTGGGCGATCTGGGCTGTTCCCACCACCAGACTCAGGGATAGAAGCATGCTGATTAACGGATATAACAAATGACGTCGATAACGGGAGTAAATCGATAATATATTGCTGAACATAGCAAAATTATGAATTATTAAATCGAAAAGAGATTATTTTAGCTATTATCCCTTTTTCCACTGGAAAAAGGGTTTGCAGCCATGGCTTGCTGTAGAGGAGCCTTGTCTTTAACATCATAAGTCAACTCTCTACTAGGAGTTGTCTGCCATAATTACTGACCAGTAGCATTCCTCGTTATGGTTGAACCCCAAATAGGGTAATATGTTCCACAGACGAACCTGGTGTTTGTTATTCTCACTCACCAGTTATGGATAACTCTAATTATAGGTATTAGGTAGATCAAAAGCAGTTAACAGCCGATATCCTTTAATAGGAGCCCTTCATAACTAGGTTATAAACCCCTTAGCCATTCAACCTAGAGCCAGGGAACCTTAAGGAGTTATCTTTACACTATACAATTTTCACAAAAACAGAGAAGATAATAAACGAGAGTTAGCCACCTAATTTATTGGGTGGCCAGCGAACGCGCCCCGCGTGGCCAAAGGCCAGCGCCCCGGGATTTATCCCGGCTACCGTGTTAGAATAGAAGGACGAGTAAGAACAAGGTTGGTTACGTTGATTTTTTGCGCTTTTCGGTGAGATTCCGACCAGTAAGAGACGGGGTTAATCCTACTCCTCAAGGAACAGGTAAGTAACGCAGCAAAAAGTAGTGACTTATTGCCCTAATTTGTTTGGTACAACCACTCCGAAAGTTTTTTTAAATCAAAAGTAAATCCACAGGTTAACTTTTTTGTTAATCCGTTCGCGTAGCGTGGCCTACGGCCAGGGAGGTAGGGCATCTTTGAGTGTGCCGCAACGATACAGGTAGGTTCTCCTAGTCGGTATCGTAAGCGTCGTGGAGAGGCGCGACCCAAGGCGAATCAGATTCGCCATTGGAAAGCGCGCCAAGCGCGGTTTTAATCCGCGTAACGACATCAACTTAGAATCCCCGTCTTTTCAAAGCGGGGAGAACTCAAACCTAAGCAAGTTTATGGCTATTGTAGATTCTAAAGGACGTTTGTTTGGCAAGGTGAGCATTATCGACTTCGGTGCTGCCTTGGTGATTTTGTTGGTAGTTGTAGGAATCTTCTTCTTTCCTGGTGAGTCTGGTTCCGTTGCCCAACTCAATAGCACCAAACCAGTAGAAGTAGATGTTATTGTCCGGGGGTTAAGCTTGCTTGAACCAGATGTGTTGGTCAATCAGTTGGAGGAGACCAAGAAGACTAATATTGTGATTCGTAAGCAACCCTATGGTCAGGTTGACGTCAAATCCGTCAAAATTCTGCGTAGAAGTGTCCTGGTGCCACAACCAGATGGCTCTATCAAAGAACTACCAGATCCCAGACCTAGCTTTTATGGAATTAATATGTTACTCACCTTAGGTGGTAAAGCAACAATCACCAAAGATGGAGTAGTCCTAGGCAATAGCAAGATTAAAATTGGTACCCCAGTAGAGTTAGAAGGTAGAGATTATAACTTCAACGCCAGTGTTATTAATGTCAGAGTAAATTGACACTCCTCTGCCTAAAGGCGAGAGGATTCTTGCTTCAATGGGATTCCAACGAATTTACCCTCAGCAAGCATCTTCACCGTATGCCCTACGGCTGTTAATCCTCTAATTGCCACTACCTGAGCTGCTGCTATATCTCTATTCGTTGTATAGCCACAGGCAGAGCAAATGTGAGTACGTTGTGAAAGCTCTTTCTTTCCCGTTTCTGTCAAACAATTAGGACAAATCTGGCTGGTTTTACGTGCATCTACTTTCTGGAAATACACCCCACGCTTAAAACAAGTTTGTGCCAATATCTTGAAAAATTGGCCAAACCCAGCATCTAAGCAGTGTTTCCCTAATATTCCACGGGATAGCCCCACCAGATTCAAATCTTCTACAAATATCATCCCTGCATGATCGCACAGATGATGGCAAAGCTTCCTGTGCCAATCTTTACGGCAATTGGCTACATACTCGTGTAGTTTTGCTACCTTTTTTTGTGCGCGCCTCCAATTCTTCGAGCCTATAGGTTTCCTGGAAACACGCTTTTGCAGCAATTTCAGCTTGCGTTCGGCATCACCCAGGAACCTCGGACGCTTGATTAAAAGACCGCTAGAAGTAGCAACAAAACTAGTTAATCCTACATCAATTCCTACTGCTTCACCATGGGGTATTGGTTGAGGTAAATCAACATTCCATTGAATGGTTAGCATGACGTACCAACCGGAAACCCGTTTAACTATACGAGCTTGCTTGATTTGAGCATCATTAGGAATTTCTCGTGACTGACGGAATTTTACCCAACCAATTACAGGCAATTTCACTAACCCATGTTCTAATCTTTTCCCTTTCATTTGAGGAAAAACAAAAGACCTCATTCTGCCTTTTTTCTTGAATCGGGGGAATCCAGCGTTACGCTCCCACATGTTGGTGAAAGCTGTTTCAACTCTTTTTAAAGTTTGCTGCAACACTTGAGATTGGATCTTTTTGAGTTCAAGGTTCTGTTTTTTGGCAGCCGTCAAAGATTTACACTGACTTGCATAGGTAGGACGCGGTGTGTCAGCGGGAATGATGTAGCAACTACGGAGGCGGCAAGAATTAATCTGACAACTACGAGATTTGTACCAATCCTTCCTTTCCGCTAAAGCGTAGTTGTATACCAAGCGAGTTATCTCAAGCCACTCATCAAAGATTTTTGATTGTTGTTTGGTAGGTTTGAGCTTGAACTCGTAGGTGAGATTAAACATTTGCTTTTCCTCCTTGCCTTCTATAATAGCCATTATATTATCTACCGTCAATACGAAAGATAACAAAACCCCGTTGTTCGCGTTCGCCTTTGGCGTGGCCTACGGCCAAGCGTCGCCTTTGGCGATAGTTACCGTAAGATAGTGGAGCCTTTAGAGTCGGCAGGCTATGCATAAAAGAGGTGCGACCCGTGGCGAATTTAATAATTAGATGCGGAAAGCGCACCTTTGGTTAAAACTTATTGATTAAGGCTCCACTATATAAGGTTTCTATCCAGCGAAGGACGGGGCTTTAAACCCAAAATTTTTGGGAATCACGAGTGATGGGGTGAATTGAACTAATCATTTATCCCATACACCCCACCATCGGGCAGCCGCAAGGGAGAGCTTTAGCTCATTTAGTATCAGCTTTTTCCACCGAAGCATCATTGATTCCCAGGGTAAGCCTTAGAGGTTTCCGGTAAGGATAGGCTCTAGCAACTTGCCGGTAAACGTCATAATTAGTAGGTAGTGTCACTGTCTGTGCCCCCTCTTGATAGGTGATATCGTATTTAACTGTACGCAACAGCTCTGGCTTGCTAGGCTTATGATGAAGTGGCTGACGCTGTTCTACCTCATCAATGGTTGGTTTTGGTGGGACAACTGGCCACCATAACCCCTTGTCATCAGGTCCTGTTACAGCACCTTCTGGTTTCTCACCATTGCGGTTGACTACGGACTTGGAAGCAAACTCCTCAACATCGGGATCTCTATCAGTTGTTGAATTAAGAGAATACTCAACTCGCCAGGTTAAGGTGGTTAGTGCTGTAGCTTCATACTCAGTAATAATCACAGTGTTACAACTGCTAAGCGCTACTGCTACACAAAAGCCGATCAACATCAAAATAATCTGGCGACGCCGCAAAATGCGATCAAGTAGGACATGGAAACTAGTCAAATTCACTCCACCCCATCCAAACTTACGACTAAATGCAATTTGCTCCCCTATACCCTATTCTGTACCAAATTCTCAAACCTGCCTTTCCCAATTGCCTGTGGTCAGGAGCAACGAATTCACCTGCGATCGCACTCACCTTCGATGATGGACCCCATCCACAGTACACTCCCAAGTTACTGCAAGTCTTAGACCGCTACCAAGTCAGAGCCAGTTTTTTCTGGTTGGGCGTTTGCGTACACCAAGCCCCCAGTGTCGCTAGAGAGGTTTACCAACAAGGTCACTGGTTAGGACTTCATGGATATTACCATCAGTCTTTTCCCTTTTTAAAACGGGATGCCCTTCAGCAGAGTTTGCTCCTTACCCAAGACGCGATCGCTCAAGCTTGTCAGATTCACCCAGACAAGGTAAAAGACGTTCGTCCCCCTAACGGATTATTTACACCCCGAACCTTGAATATACTGCACCAGTGGAACTATAGATCAGTAATGTGGAGTGTTGTTCCAGAAGACTGGAAACGTCCTGGTGTCAGTATAATCGTGGAGAGAGTCCTAAAGCAGGTTCAAAACGGTTCCCTGATCGTCCTACATGATGGTTATTATGGAGGACAAGATGTGGTTGAAACTACGGCTGAGTTAATTCCTCAGCTATTGAACCAAGGTTACAAATTTGTTAGCATTGACCAGCTATGGCAGGAAAATTAGTAGTTTTGTTAATTGAGTTAGGCTTTTCTGACTCACCGCACCGTAAACTCCTAGAAAAACTGCTTTGCTAGACGCTTCCGGTTTTCCATCTCATTACTCCTGTAGTGAACTACTTAATCCAATTACCTACTCTATATACTTCATATAGAGTATACTATCCATTTTAACGCTATATGTAGTGCTCAGCTAATCTGATAAATTTTCAAAAAAATGAGCAAACTGTAAAAATTAAAATTAGAAATTAAAATAATGATCAACCGAAAGCTCCATCGGACGAGGAGACTTGCTTCCCCTACGCAATGTTCCCATCGTCTTTCTCTAGATTATTTCCGATGCCCTGATTCACCATTCCCTTACGCAGGAATACCGAATTAGGAGCTGGTTAAATCAACTTACTTGGCAGTACTTTCACTTAGCGTGTTACTACATTGGCTAGGAAAATGTATTACAAAAGTAATACTAAATAATCATTACCTAGACCCATAGCTTGTCAATGGTTATCATACAGGACAAGTTAATTAACCTAGTGAAGTTCAACTGTCGGGTTTTATAGAACATTAGTACTAAACTAGTGACTATATTCTAGGCATAAAGGAAAGTGGGTACTTATTGCTACACTTTCTCAAAGCTTTTGACCAGATAAATAAGCTAAATTTTTCAGATAAACACTAGAGCAAAATTTTGTAAATAAGGCTACAATCAAAAAGTCTTCCCAAAATTCAGTATTAACACTTAAATGGATAGTAGATTCACTGCAAGTTAAGTCCAAGGAAATAGAGTCGATCTAATTCCTACGGCTGAAGCGATTCGACCCACCATAGGGTGCAACAAACAAGGTTCTCACTGACTAAGCCATCTTAAGTAGATCAACGGACATCATCTACTGGTCTGAAACTGAAGGAGCATGAGGAAAAAACATGACCCAGGCAAATGAATTACTCGCAACAATCGCTCAACCTCAGAGCGATTTAGAAGTCTTGATTGAGGATGACGTGAACCGAGATGATTTGGTGGACGCTCAACCTGACGAGGAAAATAGTAAGCCTGGTAAGGGGCGATCTAACCGTCGCCGAACCCAAAGCAAAAAGAAGCACTATACAGAAGATTCAATTCGCCTCTATTTGCAGGAAATTGGCAGGATTCGTCTACTCAGAGCTGATGAAGAAATTGAATTAGCCCGTAAAATTGCTGATTTGTTGGAATTAGAACGAGTGCGGGAGCGCTTGTCTGAGCAGTTAGAGCGGGAACCTGGAGATCGGGAATGGGCAACAGAGGTCGATATGGAGCTGCCAGCTTTCCGTTACCGCTTACACGTCGGTCGGCGGGCTAAGGAAAAAATGGTGCAGTCTAACCTCCGTTTGGTGGTTTCCATCGCCAAGAAATACATGAATCGAGGACTCTCATTCCAAGACTTGATTCAAGAAGGTTCTCTAGGTTTAATCCGGGCTGCGGAAAAATTTGACCACGAAAAAGGCTACAAGTTTTCTACCTATGCTACCTGGTGGATTCGTCAAGCTATTACTCGTGCTATTGCTGACCAGTCCCGGACTATCCGCTTACCCGTTCACCTTTATGAAACCATCTCGCGGATCAAGAAAACCACTAAACTTCTTTCTCAAGAAATGGGTCGCAAGCCCACAGAAGAGGAAATTGCAGATCGGATGGAAATGACCATCGAGAAGTTGCGATTCATTGCCAAATCAGCTCAACTTCCCATCTCCTTAGAAACGCCTATTGGTAAAGAAGAAGACTCCCGCTTGGGAGACTTTATTGAAGCCGATGGTGAAACCCCAGAAGATCAGGTTTCCAAAAATCTACTCCGGGAAGACCTAGAAAGTGTCCTTGATACCCTTAGTCCCCGGGAACGTGACGTACTGCGTCTACGCTATGGATTAGATGATGGACGGATGAAGACTTTGGAAGAAATCGGCCAAATCTTCAACGTCACGCGGGAACGGATTCGACAAATTGAAGCCAAAGCCCTTCGCAAACTACGCCATCCAAATCGCAATAGCATTCTCAAGGAATATATCCGATAGAAAACCCTGCTGCTTGATAGCAATCAGGGTTTTCTGTTATCGTTCAATTTACTTCGTGGGGAATAGGGAGTCAGTATGAAGTCTGGTTAATCACATATAATACGGTTGGTACCATGGATGTTAATTGTCAATTGACTCCTAACAATTGTTAATTTTCAATTTTCCATTGGCTATCAACCAAACATGATAAGTATTCAAACAGACATTATATCACATTCCTTACCCCAATTCCTACCCAGAAATTAGTTCCGGTGCGCTTTCCTATGGCGAATTAAATTACGGGGTCGCACCGTTTTCATATTTTAGCTGACATTCCGTAGAACAAACTATGGAATCAGCTAAAAACACATAAGAAAGCTGGAGTTCAACACTAGAACTCCAGCTATTTATTGAGATTGACAAATTTAACTAACTATTGGGAACTACATTAATCCCAAGAAGTGTAGTACACCTTGACCAGTAATATATTCTGTGACTAAAGCAGCGATGAAGCCGATCATAGCTAGACGACCATTTAAGTTTTCTGCTTTAGGGGTGAAACCGAACTTGGCTTCGTTAGACTCTTGATTGGACATGGTTCTTTGCTCCGCTAATTTACTCTGTGTAGCCCGTTTATATTAATAAATGTAACAAATTATTGGCTAAATGTCAATTATCTGCATAGGCAAGCGGGATTAATTGTGTATAAAGTCTTAGTTGATCAATGATGTAAACTTATGTGAAGTATAATTTGCTGTTTTCATCATGATCTCTCGTCGCGCATTTATCAGCAGTCTGTTGGCTAGCTTGATCGTTTTACTGGCTTGGATAAATTTTGCCAACCCTGCCCATGCTCTCGGTGGCAAACAACCTCCTATTAATGAACCCGCACCCGAGTTCACCCTACCGACCAATACTGGTAAGGGTTCGGTGTCCCTCTCCGATTATCACGGTAAGTGGGTCGTACTCTATTTCTACCCCAAAGACTTTACTAGTGGTTGCACCTTGGAAGCTCAGCGATTTCAGCAAGATTTGGCCAAATATATGGAGATAAATGCGCAGATCCTAGGGGTGAGCGTGGATCATGTCGATTCTCACGCGGAGTTTTGTGAATCAGAAGGTTTACAGTTCCCACTTTTAGCTGACACCGATGGCTCTGTCAGCAAGGCTTATGGTTCTTGGCTAGGTATTATGTCCCTACGCCATACCTATATCATTGATCCAGAAGGCATTCTACGGGAAATATTCCTTGGTGTGATACCAGCAATTCATAGCACCGAAGTACTGGCTCGCCTGGATGAGTTAATGTCTACTTCTTTCTGAGTTGATTTCCCACTAAGGATTAAGCTTTAACAAGATTTATGCCCTGAGGAGGTCTAATCTCTGGTCTAATATATCTGCTCTAATCTCTATAGATAGAGTTTAACCAAATCAACTCATTTCTAGATATAGCTCTACATATAGCTTGAGTGCCTAAGTCCTATTTAAGCATCCTTGAAGGAGGCTACTGAAAGTAGGCTGAGTACTGAAGCCGGATCATCAACAGTAGCGCTGGTTAGCTTAACATTGTCAATGATGAGCCCAGACTGAGTTTGATGACTCAATTCATTCACAACACCAAAGCCTAGGCTGTAAGTTCCAGCAGTAGTGAAGGTATGAGTAAATCCTTGAAATCCGGTTTGGTTGTAAAAGTTTTTCGGTGCTTGACTAAAGACCCCTAGGATTGGGTTAGCTAGTTCATAGACAATTTGGGACTTGGGAGAACTAAGGCAGAAGAAAGCGAAGTCGGCAACAATAGCCTCATCTCCCACGTCTTCATTGGTGAGAAAATTCCAATCAAAGGTTAAGGTATCACCAACACAAGGGGTAATCATTTGTTGGATAGCAGCACCTCTGACTACCTTGCTAGAAGTACCACATATGCCAACGGTGTCTAAAATTTTCTGGGCAATACAATCAAGAGTTCCTGTGGACAGGTATAAAAACTCCTCCAGTTTAGAGGCTGATGGGGCTTTTGGCTGACCTGTTCTGGTGACTTCGGTATTGCTAGTTCTTAGTAAAAGCTGCTTTTCTCCCTCGGTTGGAGTAATGCCAAAACTAGCTCTTTTGATCCCGCCTGGTCCTAGCTTTTGCCAGCCTTTGAGTCCTTCTTCAAAGCCACCATTAACTAATTTAACTGGTTCCTCACCACTAGAAAAACTAGACGAGTCAACCAGATAGTTGATTTCTTTTCTTAAGGTGGACTGTTTTGGAATTTGAGACGTGGACATAAAATTAATTTTTCTAGAACGCTAAAGGTTGAAACGACGACGATGATTCCAGAAAAATCAGAGGCAATCTTAACTTTTGATATGAGCACCAACCGTATTAACACCCTGATTAATCTGATCAGTTTGATGATCGTCTAATGACTAATGGTAAGTATTCAGCTGTCAGCTATCAGCTAATGCGCTACTTGAGGTGCTGTCTTGATGCAAAGCGCGAGTGGGGGAAACCACGGCAAAGCGCGAGTGGGGGGAACCCCCTTTGGCGGCGCTGCCTCCCCTGTTCCGAAGCTGCATCGCTACTTGAGGTGCTAGCAGGCGGTTTAACTGCAGGGGGTTGGATGAGTAAAACAAGCAGGGATTTTCAAGCAGCCATATCAGCACCCTCAGCTTGTTTACTACCTCCCGTTGATTAGCTGACGACTGACGGCTGATAGCTGAATGCTTACGACTAATGAACGTATTGTGTAAATTTTTACAGGTTTTTTTTATTAAAAGTCAATGTATCTAGGTAATCTTTACAAACTATTTATACTTTGAGATTTATTTATTAAGTTTCCGAGAAGAAACGATTAACTATAACCTTAAAAAATTATTAAAATTAGAGTTTTTATTTCTCACTAAGCTTCCAATATGAAGATTTTGTCAAGAAATCTGTTCAAGTCAGCTTAATTCCTTAATGTTCCAAAATCATAGCAAAAGAAACAGCAAAAATTGTTCAGTTGTTGGCTCTCCTAGAGTGGCTAGGATAAATTAGTACAAAATAATCGCCATAGTCCTTGCTTAGTAAGCTCTTGAGTAATTTAAAAATGCAATTTTAATAAAAGCGATGCAGCTTCGGAACAGGGGAGGCAGCGCCGCCAAAGGGGGTTCCCCCCATGAGCGACTGCCGTGGTTTTCCCCGGAGACGAAACCTTAGACAGGGGAGCCTTTATGGTTGGTAGGCTATGCAGATGCATGGTTAAAACTTATTGATTAAGGCGAGCCTGTCTTACGGTAACTATCGCCAAAGGCGACGCTTGGCCGTAGGCCACGCCAAAGGCGAACGCGAACAAACCATGAGCGACTGCATCAAGACAATGTATTTTTAGTTTATTGAATCCCTTGCTCTTTAAGGGTTTAAGCTCATTTAAACTACTAATTTACTATAATCAGTCTAGGAGAGCCCAGTTGTTTAACTTTTTATATTTATTTTTTATCTTTAAAGTTTCGTTCAAGTTGTTTCAAGATTTTATACATTTCTGGAAGCCGATTGTAGATGGCAGATATTTTTAGCCAGAGTTTGTTGGAAATAGCAGGATAGCCAGAAACTATACTTCCGGGTTCTACATCTTTGTGGATTCCCGATTTAGCGGTCACAATTGCTCCATCCCCAACTTTCACTTGATTCGCAATTCCTACCTGACCCGCCAGCAACACTTGATTACCTACTTTGACTCCTCCAGATAATCCAACTTGGGCTGCCAAGGCACAGTTTTGTCCCACCTCGGAGCCATGACCAATATGTACCAAATTATCTAATTTAGTGTTACGTCCAATCCGGGTTTCCCCAACCGCTGGACGGTCAATGGTGCTGTTACAGCCAACTTCGACCCCATCTTCTAAGACCGTGTAGCCAGATTGTTGCATTTTATACCACCCTTGGGGGGTTGGCACAAAGCCAAACCCTTCAGCACCAATGACTGCACCACTATGAATCACACAATCGTTACCAATGCGGCTCCGTTCATGAATAGTGCAGTTGGCATGTAGAACAGTGCGATCGCCTATTTCTACTTCAGGATATAGTACTACATTAGGATGAATACAGACCTGATTGCCAATCTTTACCCCTGCTGAAATTATGACGAAAGGTCCAATATAGACATCTGTTCCTAACTGAGCATCTGGGTCAATCACTGCAGTGGGATGGATGACTGGTGCTGGTTGAAAGGGTTGATAGAAACATGCGATCGCATGAGCAAATAGTAATCTCGGTTCAGATGTCCCTACCCAAGCAATACCTCTTTCTGTCGCTTTTGCCTGTAATGCTTCATCCAGGGACAAAATTAATGCACTCGCCTGGGTTTTTTCTACCATGTGGGCAAACTTGGGTCCTTCAATATAACTGAGAGTGCCTGGGGTGGCTTGATCGATGGGAGCAACTCCGGTAATTTCAGGGTTAAGCTCTGTATCGCTATTCAGGCTATGGCACAAAGACGCTGTACTACCCAGGTGTTCTATTAAAAGACTAAATTTCATGGCTCGGCAATGGGTGGGTGTGGAATTGGACATCTGGAATGATAGGATAAATTGGTGACTAACCGCCATTGCTATTGAGTTAGTTAAATGGGATTCACAATTCCTTAGTTATCTTGGGTGTTCCTAGCCCTTAACTTATTCCATCACTCCGATTGCCCTTGGATGATTGAGTCATTAGTCTACAAGTCTGTTAGTTCCATCCATAGATGGAACCAATTAAGACATCGAAGGTTTAATGACTAACGACTAATCAATCATGTCTGGTGGTGCTACCGTAAACTTAAGAACACTTTTGGGGTTGACCGTGACGGCGGTACAGCATCAGACTGTTGAGGATCTGGTGGACTAATATAGACTAGTAAGTTGAGCAATATTGTAATGGTAAATGCCTGAAAAACTTTCTTAAACACGAGCCACACTCCTCATTCCTAATATATAGTCTTGGTGAAACAATCGAAAGCGATGCTACTTGACTGAGATACGAACTTTATAAAAATTGATACACCCGTGAAGGTAATTAACTCTACCAGTTTATTTAAGCAACCATATAAGTGCCAAGTTATATGTTCCGCCTCAGTGACTGGCACAGTGCAAAGGGTTGCTCCTAAGTCATTCTGTGTAATTTAATAGATTAGGGGTAGCCGAGATTAGAACCAAAGCAAGAGTTTGCTAGTCGCTACAATGTAAAGGAAAACCAATCTACCAGCCACCTTAAGTCAGCACCCCACTCTTGTCTAGACAGGACTCCCTAGCCTAGTCATGCAACATAGCTGACCAACCGATAACAAGCCGCGAGGCAAACATGAGGTTATGCTTCGATAGGGGCTTGAGGCTGTTAACAGGAACGGGTATGAACTGCATCTGTTCTCCCCACATTGATCTAAGACGGTTTTAACCGCCCTTTTCCTTTGTTTTTCCTCCCCAGTCGCCCATACACGGGGTTTGCAAATTTCACGCTTATTTTTTATGATTCCTACAGTTATCGAGCAATCCGGTCGTGGCGAACGTGCCTTTGATATTTACTCTCGTTTGTTGCGAGAGCGCATTGTATTCCTCGGACAACAGGTTGATTCTGACTTAGCTAACTTAGTGGTTGCCCAATTACTCTTTCTAGAAGCCGATGACCAGGAAAAAGATATTTACCTGTACATCAACTCTCCCGGCGGTTCAGTGACTGCGGGCATGGGCATTTTCGATACGATGAATCAAGTTGCTCCGGACGTCTGCACTATCTGTGTTGGACTAGCAGCTAGTATGGGGGCTTTCTTACTCAGTGCTGGTGCTAAGGGTAAACGCATGAGCTTGCCCCACTCCCGGATTATGATTCATCAGCCACTGGGAGGAGCACAGGGACAGGCAAGCGATATAGAAATCCAAGCAAAAGAAATCCTGTACCACAAGCAGCAGCTAAACAATTATTTAGCAGAACATACCGGTCAGCCACTGGAAAAGATTCAGGAGGATACCGAGCGGGATTTCTTTATGTCAGCGACTGAGGCTAAGGACTATGGTTTAATCGACCAGGTCATTGAGCGACGTCCCATAGCAACCCCTTTACCAACAAACTAATGTCTTAGTTGACACTCCCCGTCTATGCGCGAGCAGGGAGTGTCAACTAAGACGTTAGTTTGGGGAGATGCTAAAGCGATCGCTAACCAGGTCCCGACTATTGCTGAAGTGGCTCCGGAAATTAACAATCGGCAGTTAATCACAGGAGTTAAGCAATTACAATACATCAATAACTATATATAGTTATTTATTACAAGTAACAATAAAATCAATCACCAAAAGGTAACTTCAGCTATAGGAAATGAAAACGGATATCGGATTTCCTAGTTAGCGTGAGGTACATCTAGATTTTTTTCCTGATCTTGATTGAGACTTTCGCTTATATCGAAATCGAATCATATAAAAAATTAATCTTAAGAGCTGCTTTACTATTAATTATCAAATCAATTATCTCTGGTGAGAGAACTTTCATGCCATTGCCCCAGAACCAAGTTGGATAAGGTGGTCAAGAGTACAAAAATCAAGATACCTAGACTACTAATCATAAACAAAGCAGCAAACATCCGGGGAATTTCGAGATTGTAGCCAGCAATTAGCATTTGATAAGCAATTCCTGAATTAGCACCGCCTGTACCGGCAACAAACTCAGCTACTATTGCTCCGATTAAGGCTAATCCACCACTAATACGTAATGCAGCTAAAAAATAGGGTAAAGCACTTGGTAATCGCAGATACAGCATTGTCTGCCAGCGAGATGCTTTGTAAAGCCGGAACAGGTCACTTAAGTTGGAATCGATGCTATTTAAACCAAACGTCGTATTAGAAATAATCGGGAAGAATGCTACAATCCAAGCACAAAGTACCAAAGCAGCGAAGGTATTGTTCCTCAGCCAAATAATAATTAAAGGCGCGATCGCAGCAATAGGCATTGTTTGCAAAACTACTGCATAGGGATATAAGCTTTTTTCAATCCACTTACTCTGAGCCATTAACATGGCAATTAGCAATCCTGAAATTGCTGCTGTTATAAAAGCAGCTACAGTGATTTTTATGGTGATCAGCAATGGCTGAAATAAACTGTTCCAGTCCCTAATTAATACCTTGATAATCAGCAAAGGACCTGGTAATATATAGGAGGGCGTACTAGTCACTCGAACAGAGATATCCCACACCATCAACACCAGGATTCCCACTGCCAAAGGGGCTATAATATCGATAGATAGCAAACGTTTCAATTTTAGCTTTGCCAGAACGAAGGCTTTGGTTTTTTCCATAAAATTTTTAGATCGCGTTTAATATAGCTGTAATATTTCTATTCATAATATTTCTATTCATAATTCATCCCTTTTGACAACTGCTCAGCCACCTTGCGACAATATTTTGTATAAACTAATGATGTACGAAACTGTTCCTTACGTGGTAATGGTTCATCAATAGTTATATCCGCCACTACTCGACCTGGACGAGCTGCCATTACTACCACGCGATTGGATAGATATACGGCTTCATAAATATTGTGAGTCACAAAAACGACAGTCCAGTGTTTCTTACTCCACAAATCAAGTAACTCCAGGTTAAGCTTAGTACGAGTGATATCATCCAAGGCTCCAAAGGGCTCATCCATCAGCAATACCTTGGGAGAAGTAACAAGAGCTCTGGCAATAGAGACTCGCATTTTCATGCCACCGGAGAGTTGACGGGGATAGGATCGGGCAAAACTTTCTAGTCCAACTAATTGGAGCGCTTCTTTAATAGCATTATCAGCCACTTTTTTAGATACCCTTGCTAATTTAAGAGGCAAACGAACATTTACCATTACCGTTGCCCAAGGCATTAGTGCTGCTTCTTGGAAGACAAAAGCTATCTCGTTTTGGTGGCCGCGATCGCTCCATTCTATGTTTCCCGAACTCATAGTGCTTAGTCCAGCAATGATGCGTAGCAGGGTACTCTTGCCACATCCCGATGGTCCTACCAGACTGATGAATTCAGACTTATTGATGTTGAGATTTAGGTCTTTTAGCGCTACAGTACCATTGTCAAAAGTTTTGTTGACATGGGTAAGAGAAATAGCTGGTTTTTGGTTCATCTATTGTCAGTTAGTAGCAATAGACTTCTTGCAGAAGTCGGTAACAGGTAGCAGCGGAAAAAAATTTATAAAAACAGTATCATAAAACTACTTTTGCAAGAGCTCTAATCAGTGATTAGCAATCCGTTAATAGTTTAAATTATCAATCACTAGATAGAAATTAATGTCTAATAACAATATCTAATAAATTTGATGTTAACATGTCTATAAATAATATATTCGGCATTTTACTTTTTTTTTAATAAGCTGTTATTTCGGTACTTAATTAAAGTAACTAAAAAGTAACTAATAAACTAAAATGTTAACTAACTTTATGTATAAAAATTTACTCCTTTATTGACAAATGCTAAGGTGTAGGCTTGTTTGTAATCAGTCTTGGCATCAAGTACCCCAACGGTAACTAACTCATTGAACAAACTTTCCCAGCGTTCATCGGTCATTGCCCCAATGCCAAGTTTTTCAGCATCGCCAGAAATGATAATACCATACTCTTTAAGCTTATCCAGACCATAGGCGATCAGGTCATCGTTCATCTCTGGATTATCTTTTTTTATCAGCTGATTGCCTGGTTCGGGATTCTCTAGATAGCTATACCATCCTTTGATTGACGCATCAACAAATCGCTGAACCAGGTCGGGGTTAGTTTCAACGAGTTTCTTGGTGGTTTCGATGGTGAAAGCATAGGGATTATAACCAGCATCTGCTAAGGATAATATATTGGGCTTAAAGCCTCCTTGCTTTTCTATAAGGTAAGGTTCAGAAGTCAAAATTCCCTGTTGAGCTGAATTTTTATCTACTAAAAAAGGGCTAACATTAAAGTTGTAGGGGCGTTTCTGGTCATCTGTAAAACCGTATTTTGCCTTGAGTAGGGGCCAATAGGTGGTGATGGCTCCAGGAGAAATAAAAATCGGTTTACCTTTTAATTGTCCCAGAGAGTCATTGCCTACCCCTGGATGAGCCAAGAGAATTCGTATTTCTTTTTGGAAGATACTTGCTAAAGTAATTTTGGGAATACCTTGTTGCACTGCTTTAATAGCATCAACAGCCTGTCCCATAGTTAAATCAACTACTCCTCCCATTAATAATTGGGTGGTATTGCTCTGAGGACCTGTTGGTTGTATGGTAACATCTAGGTCATAGTTTTGATAAATTCCAGTAGCGACAGCCTGATAAAAACCACCGTACTCTGCTTCAGCTTTCCAGCCCAGAGCAAATTTTATTTTATCTAATTTACCTTTTTTTTCTGTCGTTAATGGTGTAGAGCTTTGATTATTACAAGCTGCCAAAACACTACTACCAAGAGTCACGGAGCTAAGTTTAATGAATTGGCGACGCTTAATTTTATAGATTTCTTTCATCTAAAACTTCAACCGGCTATAGCAATCATTTAGATTATTTGGTTGTGGTGGTTTAAAATTCCGCAGTTTTAGGGTAACTAGAACGGTCTGGCAGGGTAAAACCTTAAGTTTGGTTTACGTTCCCGATTAGCAGCTTCTAAAATAGTGCGTAATTTACCTAAGTTACTACCGATAGCGTTCGCACTAAGCTGGTACTCCCTAAGCTGTACTCCCTAAGCTGGTACTTTGTAGTTGCCATTTTTTATAAGCTCACTATCACTTTGGCGTTTAAACCCCAACAAACACACTGATATAAATAATACCATACTCGCTCTAATTAAAAAATTAAGAATATATAATCATAGAGAAATAGAAAAATATTACAGTAGCTATGACTTTGAAGCTAACACGGACAGATCTACATTGAATCTGTTCATCTTATGAAACAAACCGTGAAACCCTCTCTCCACCTCCATTTCCCCATCTCCCCATCAGCCTCAACCCAAAAATTAAGTGGGTGACAGCTTAGGCAGGGGATTGAGGCAGGTTCTGGACGAAACAGGGAGTTACAATGAACGTGACGCTTTTTTCTCACAGCCATGAGGAGTTATTAAGAAAATGGAAGTAAAACTGGTTTTAGTGGTACTAACAATTGCATTTACTGCTTTGTGCCTGTTTTTTGGGACTAAGAATGGATTTTATGATTCAGACGATTATCACGGCAACGGCTCTGCACACTAAGCTTCCAGTATTTACTTTAGCTGTCAGCTGCTGAGCTTTCAAAAAGCATTCATGGTTTAGTCTTGGAAAAACCCACGCCTCTGCTATTACAGCAGAGGCTAAAGGCTAGAAGCTGACCGAAGTGTGGGGAGTGTAAGGGGGCTCACGAGGGTTTTCCCAAGCCCCTTCCTTCTAGGTAGGCATGGGTAGTGTCAAAAAATTGAAATCGTCACTTAGAGGTTAGAGGGACTTCACCAGTCCCTCCCTAGTTAACTCCCTACTGTGGTGATGTTGTTGCCAGTCTTTATACCCTCTTGACTCTGACCTCGAAAGGAGGGAAACTAGGTGAGAACTCCCCACACCCACCCTAAGGGGTAGGGTGTGGGGTTCTTGTGGACTCCAGAGTGACCTATAGGGTATATCGAGCATACAAACCCCTCTAAATTGGTATGGAGTGACAAATCTACCACGTTTGTTTTGACTGGGGAAGAATCTGTTGAATTTTCCGTTCAAGGAAGATGCAGCCTTAGTAAAAATAGTTCCACCTTATTTTCCGTTGGCGATCGCCGATTCTGTCTGCCTCTTCCAAGGCTTAATCATTCACCCTTCCCTGATTAGTAAGACGTGGGTTAACGGAGCCGGATTAGCTAAAATTTAAGTTGAAGCTCATGAGCAATCAACGCCCAGTAGCATCCTCTGATCAGGATGACCGATTAACCTGCTTTCCTTACGGTGTTGGTCATGGTGCAGAAGGGGTTTGTTTGTTGGTGCAGATGGGGCCACACCGCATTCTGCTGGATTGTGGATTAGAAGACATTTCCCCCCTACAGACCGATGGGATACCACCAGCAGATTTAGTCCTGTGTAGCCACGCTCACTCAGACCATAGTCAGGGATTGCTGGCTCTTCACCAAACTTTTCCACAATTACCAATCTACGCTAGTGAGGTAACGACTCAACTATTACTACTCAACTGGCCGGAACTGCCTCCTGAGGATATTCTCCCATTTTGTCAAGCTCTCCCGTGGGCTACCCCTGTAGAATTCTGTGAGGGACTCACTGCTCAATTGTTCCCAGCTGGACACTTGCCAGGAGCAGCAGCATTTTTACTCACTTACACCACTCGCCATCGAACTTACCGACTGCTTTACACCGGTGACTTTTTCCTGTCGAACTCACGGCTGGTGGAGGGATTATCCCTTGAATCACTCAGGGGTACACAGCCGGATGTGGTAATTGTAGAAGGTAGTTATGGCACTGCTCGACATCCCCATCGGCGGCAACAAGAAAATCAACTAGTAGAGCGTATTGAGCAGGCAATTGCTACCAATAACTCAGTTCTGTTACCAGTGCCTACCTTAGGTCTAGGTCAAGAAATCCTCATGCTCCTGCGCTCTCATCACCACTTTACAGGGCGCGACCTAGATATTTGGGTCAATGGAACGGTGGCTGCTGGTTGTAATGCTTACTTAGAACTACTGTCTCACTTTCCCACCTCAGTACAAAATTTTGCCCGACATCAAGCCTTGTTTTGGGATGAGCGGGTACGTCCTCGGGTGCGGCGGTTAGATCCCCAGCACCGAGATGCTATCGGTAAATCTCCCTGTATTATCCTCACTGACTTAAACATGGATTGGAGGGAGTACTGGCAGCAAGAGAACCGTTCTTGGGTTGTCCTGCAACCGGAACATCTTAAATCTTTGGATCCAATGGATGACTACGGATCTCTTAAGGTTGAAACTTATCTGCTGGCTCAACATGGGGATTGTCTGGGTACCACCCAGTTGATTCATAATCTTCGACCTCAACATGTGATTTTTGTTCACGGCTCTCCTACCTACCTAGCTGATCTTGCTGGTTTGGAAGAGTTACAAAATCGATATCATCTCCATACGCCAGCAGCAGGAACACTCGTAGAACTTCCCATTGGTGATACCTTTATCAGACCAGCTCTACCAACGGAAACGAACTATGAAGGAGAGTTGAATGAATTAGATACACTTGTCTATATCACTCTTTCAAGGGCGATCGCAACGGATCCTCGTTGGCAAAATTTCGCTGATACTGGTTTAGTAGAAGCCCGCTGGCAAGGAGAAGAACTGGTCTTGCGGGGATTGTCACAACGAGAACTACTCAAACAAGGGGGCAGAGCCAAGATACCAATTAATATCGAGTGTTGTGGTAATTGTCTGTACCAAAGAGGCCAGCGCTGCTGGAATCCAGGCTCAGCTCTCTATGGTTTTAAAGTAACACTGGAGGGGTACTGTCCAGTTTTTGAACGGATAGAACCCCTTGAGTAACGAATAGTTAAGGGAAAATTGCTAGCTAATTGTGAGTTATCAATTTTCCGATACTTTTTAGCTACCAAAGTCTACCAAGATAGACCAAAGTCCGCCAATGCAAGATGCTTTCGCATCCAGGGGGTATCTCCCAAAGCTCTCAGGAATATCCCGCGAGCGCCATAAAAATGTCAAAAAAGTTATAACACCGGGATCTAAGCGCAACTATTAAACCCTTGGTTTTCGGCTTTAATTTAAGTTACATAATAATCGCTTTCGGTGTTACCTAATTTAAGTCTAACAAATAATAAGAGTTTTTGGTAGACTCTGCGACATTTTCGATTAGTTTTTACTCACCCTTAACGGTTGGTTGTCCATTAACAATGAATAATCTAGTCCTGATTTAAGTCTTGGGAGCGGGGGTGAATTTGTTCAGCCTCCGGACAATCATCAGAGACTATCGGATCAACATTACCTCGGAAAACAGAAGCTAGCTTGTGACTCACAGAGCCTATGCTTTCCAAGCGGACCATTTCTTCCCAGGAACTGATCTCATCCTCTTCGTCTGTTTCATAACGAATTGTGACTAAATCTCCCTCGATATCAACAATGCGGGCGTGTTCAATCCAACGTTGCTGATCCCGCAAGAAAACGCAGACCTCACGACCATCGCAGCAGAGTTGATAAATCTTGCGGTGTAGCATATTCGGCTTCTCCTGTTGCAGATAACTCTTGGTTTTACTGGTGAAGTAAGCGGTTAAGTTTCTCTAGAAACAACTTTATTCTGACATACTTCCCACGAATAGAATTGGCGGGATTCTCTCCATCATTGCGATGATGAGATACTATGGAAGGTTAAAATAAACCTGAGCAACCAGAGCAGGAATACTCCAGATCCTTTTTTTGTTGGCTCTGGCGACTAAAATACCATTTACTTGATTTGTCGAGCCGCCATCAGCAGCAAAAATAGATTCCAAGAATTTATAAGGATTACCAATAAATAATTGTAGCTCACTCCTCGTATCCCCAGCCCTAAAGGGTAGGGGTTGACTTGAAATCATTTTTGGTTAACTTAACATGGAATCAAGCGGGTTTGTCTATTCCTTGTTAAAGATTAAAATAGCTTAATAGTCTTTTATGTTCATTGCTTGAGAGTGTAGCTTGCATTAGAAGCGAGCTTGAGTTTGAGTTGATTAACGCTGCTCGTGTCATTGATTACTTTTTTTCTGCATTTTGAGTTCTCCACGGATTGAAATCGCGTGGATTCTAAGAGTCGTGTCGTTACGCGGGTTAAAACCGCGCTGCACGACGCTTATAAAACTTACTAGAGAGTGAGTCTAGTCTCTTTTGTTGTGGCAGACTCAAAACTGCCCTACCTCCCTGGCCTTTGGCCAAGCTACGCGAACGGATTAACAAAAAGTTAACCGGTGGATTTACTTTTAATTTAATTGCACAATAGCTTTCGGAGTGGTTGTACCAAACAAATCAGGGCAATAAATCACTACTTTTTGCTCCATTGTTTGCCTGTTCCATGGTCGTAGGATATACCCCGTCTCCAAATGTCCGGAATCTCACCGAAAAGCGCAAAATATAAACGCGACCAACCTTGTTCTTACTCACGATTCTATTTTAACACGAAAGCCCTTGATAAATCCCAGCGCGCTGGCCTTTGGCCACGCTACGGGAACGCTGTCCACCCAATAAATTAGGTGGCTAACTCTCGCTTGTTATTTTTCTGTTTTTATGCATTGTCTTGATGCAGAGCGCGAGTTTGGGAAACCCCCTGAGGTCGGCGCTACATCCCTTAATTCAGCAACCTATACCGCCCTAACCGATTTCTCCTGCTTGCCAGCAATGGTGCTGTAGTCTGTTAGAGATGGTGTTTGGGGGTATGGTCACTCTATAGTTATGTGACTACTCCTACATCATAATCTTTGATTTGATGTAGGCTTCTCAAACTCACGAATGAGACTTACTGTTCCTCGATATCCTGTATCGATTTACCACAGCCATTGAGCGGCAGTCCAACCGCCATCAATTTATCATACCAAAACCAAGAGACTCAGCCAGGTAATTCCCCTCCCGCGCATGAAGCGCGGGTATAAAGGGAGACCCCTTACCTGTTTAGTTGGAAACTCAGATTCCACTAGCATCCTTATACAGATAATGGAGTAAGAATTTAACAACTCCCCCAAGTTGAAACATAGGGGATTATGAGCGGATATTGCTAAAGCGGTTAAAAACCGGCTACTTGCAACGTTCACAGTAAGATTTGACTCACACTGTTGTGGCGGTTTAAACACACTACTACCGAACTTGGCTCAAAAAGAGCTATACCGTTCCCCTTAGTCTTCTTAGCTGTCAGGTTTGTCACCGACTTGGCTATTTATAGGATACAGCAGGAGAAACCCTACTGCTTATAAACGTCGGCGTGGCTAAAGCCTCCTGGTTCAAGAAGCAAGCATTTTGGTAGGTGTCTACAGGTTCCACATACCCATCATTGTGACATACTAATCCCTGTACGTGCTTGGCACTAAGCATGAATTTTGTAAAAAAAACTGCCAACCTGCCAACCTGCCATCGATCGCAGTCAGAGTCACTCAAAAATAGGCTTTTGCTGTGATCAAAAGCGATTAGGCACTCAATAGACTGATAAATCGGATTTTAAATCGTAAGGGAGAAAAGCCAGTGTTTGAGATCGTACGCACTCAAGACCAATACGAAACTTACATTCTCACTGACCACAATGCCCAATCTCGATTAGAAGTGGTTCCTGAACGAGGTGGCATTGTCATTCGGTGGAATATCCAAGGTCAGGAGATTTTTTATCTTGATGCGGAACGCTTTAAAGATCCCAATCTGAGTGTACGGGGTGGCATTCCCATCCTCTTCCCCATCTGTGGGAACTTAGTTAATGATACTTATACATACCTTGGCAAAGACTATACTCTCAAACAACACGGCTTTGCCCGTAATTTGCCTTGGCAGGTGACTAATAGTGCAACGAATGAGATGGCAGTGTTGACTATCACCCTCAAGAGTAATGACCAAACTCGCTCTGTCTATCCCTTTGACTTCGAAGTTACCTTTACCTATCGATTAAAAGGCAACACCCTAGACATTGATCAGCGCTATACGAATCATTCCGCTGAACCGATGCCCTTTGCCACAGGTTTCCATCCCTACTTCTTGGCACCTGACAAAACTAAACTGGAGTTTGATATTCCTGCATCGGAGTATCAGGAGAAGCAAACTCAAGCAGTACATCCTTTCACTGGCAGTTTTGATTTTAGCTGTGATGAAATTGATGTATCGTTTGGGCAACTGAGTAATAATACGGCCAGTGTTACTGATGCTGAAAGGGGATTAGCGATCGCATTGACCTACACTGACGCTTACTCGACCTTGGTATTTTGGACAGTTCAAGGCAAGGACTTTTATTGCCTTGAACCTTGGAGTGCTCCCCGTAACGCTCTTAACACTGGAGAAAATTTAACTCACTTAGCTCCCGGAGAGAGTAGTGAGACATCGGTGAGGCTAACGGCGAAATTTTTCTAAATTTCCCTAGACATTTCCTTATCAATGTGATATTCTTAGTAAAGGTATGTTTGATAAAAGCTTACCGGGTCGCTAACTCAATGGTAGAGTACTCGGCTTTTAACCGATTAGTTCCGGGTTCGAGTCCCGGGCGACCCATTTTAACCTAACTGTTAGTTAGCCTTATTTATCTATTGATACAAAGTCTAGATATGAGGCTAATGGTATTAGGTTCTAGGTAGGTATTAGGTAAGTACTAGGTAACTATGAGTTACTAGGTAGGTATTAGGTATTAGGTAAGTATTAGTTACTAGGTAAAACAGGGATACTTGAGCACCTCTGTGTTTTAAGAGGGATACTGCCTGGGCTTGTTAGAGCCCGCAAAGCCAACAAACCTTAAATTATTGCTCCAATCAGAAAGGTTAGGAGCTGTTCTCAAAACTTTTAGCAAAACTACCTATACTTTACTGTTTATCCAGATTTTACCCAGGAGTGGTTGGGTAGTGTTTTATAGATTTGGTAATTTTTGTCAAGTTTTATAGAATCAGCTTTGTCTAGATGATTTAATCAAGAAATTTGAATAAAAGCTGCAAAATATCTTAAGATTATCTAAAGAATTAACCTGTCTTGATGCAAAGCGCGAGTGGGGGAAACCACGGCAGTTGCTCATGGGGGAAACCCCAAGACCGCACTGCCTCCCCAAGACCTCGCTGCATCGCTGTCTAGAAGCAACTAGATTGACATGTCTGGACTGGCGATTCTGTTCACGAGTCACTAGGGAGTGTCAGACGTGAGGCTTCTCGCCGGAATAGCTAACAAACAAAGTTAGGAGGAATATAATATGGCACTTGTACCCATGCGGCTACTGTTAGATCACGCAGCTGAGAACGGCTACGGGATTCCAGCATACAACGTTAACAACATGGAACAAATCCTGTCTATCATGCAGGCTGCTGAAGAAGCGGATAGTCCGGTAATCTTACAAGCTTCTCGTGGTGCCCGCAAATATGCAGGTGAGAACTTCCTCCGCCATCTGGTCACAGCAGCGGTGGAATCCTACCCTCATATTCCCATTGCCATGCACCAAGACCATGGCAATAGCCCAGCCACCTGCTATTCGGCAATTCGTAACGGCTTCACCAGTGTGATGATGGATGGCTCCTTGGAAGCTGATGCTAAAACTCCAGCCAGCTTCGATTACAACGTCAGTGTTACTGCCGAAGTAGTAAAAGTTGCCCATGCTATCGGTGTTAGTGTTGAAGGGGAACTGGGTTGCCTAGGTTCACTGGAAACCGGTAAAGGTGACAAAGAAGATGGTCACGGATTTGAAGGAACTCTGAGTCGCGACCAACTATTGACCGACCCTGACGAAGCAGTTGAATTTGTTGAGCGCACCCAAGTTGATGCTCTAGCTGTAGCTATTGGTACTAGCCACGGTGCTTACAAGTTTACCCGCAAGCCGACTGGAGAAATTCTTGCCATTAGTCGCATTGAAGAAATTCATAACCGTCTGCCTAACACTCACTTGGTGATGCACGGTTCCTCCTCTGTGCCTCAAGAGTGGCTTGACATGATCAACCAGTACGGTGGTTCTATTCCTGAAACTTATGGTGTACCCCTTGAAGAAATTCAAAAGGGTATTAAGAGCGGTGTCCGTAAGGTTAACATCGACACTGACAACCGCTTGGCTATCACTGCTGCTATCCGGGAAGCTGCTGCCAAAGATCCTTCTAACTTTGACCCCCGTCACTTCCTCAAGCCTTCTATCAAGTATATGAAGCAGGTTTGCTTGAAGCGTTACGAAGCCTTTGGTACTGCTGGTCATGCTAGCAAGATCAAGCAAGCGACTATCGATGTTTTTGCCACTAAGTATGCCAACGGTGAGTTAAGTGCTGTGGCGAAAAAGGCTGTAACTGCGTAGTTTTTAACGCTTCACAGGCCAATCTTTGCTGTTTTGGTGAACCAAGAACAAGCAGAATTATTTGGGTAGCTGTTCAAGTTACCCAATTTTTTGTTATTAGTGATTAGTTATTTTAAAATTGCCTATTTTCAGATACTTACAGCTGTCTTTGATACTCTTCGAGAATATCGATTAGATCCATCTGACACTGCATGGGTAGCAAATCTGCTAGGGGAACTTGCCGTTTACCACCACCTAGCTTCACAGAAATGCTTTGCAGGATTGACATCATCTGGTCTTCTGTGATTGTATTAGTGTTACCGATTAATAGGGGATAAAATTGTTCAGCCAAAGTGGTATGTAGATGGGCATCCCTGAGGTAAAGATGCCACTTGGCTACATCAATATATACCTTGTCGCCAATTTCAGCAGCGAGAGTTTCGATTGCTTCTGTAGAAGTTGGATTAGCCATGGTAATTAGCTGTTTCTAATTAATTGCATGTTGGGATATCTAAGGAAGGTTTAAAGTTGAAGGTTTAAAGTTAAAGGTTTAAAGTTTAAATTTTCCCTCAAAACAGTTGGCTCATCACCTTGAATTAAAAGAGCCGAGTTTATTTGCTGGCTTTCAGTTAACCGTCAACAGTTAACCGTCAACAGTTAACCGTCAACAGTCAACCGAAAATCAATTACTACAATTATCTTGGGTGATTTCATCCTTGAGGGGATTCGGTTGGAGGTTCTTGAGTAGGCAGGGGGGTATAGTTTGCGATCGCAAATATATAAACCCCATGCCCTACTAAAATCAATCCCCACAGACCAGTAAACCAGTATGCCCAAGTCCATTGAGCATACTGTATAGTTTTGAAGAACCACACTCCGGAATTACAAGCAGCAAAAATTGCCACATGTACAGCAAAGTTCATGCGGTCATCTAGACGACGGTAGGCTGGATCACGTCGATCAGGTTTACGAGGCCAACGAGGAGGCATAGATATTTGTCAGTTTTTAGTTGTGTAACGGCTTGGTCTGATACCAACCCTAGTCAGTTAATTTAATTTTAGAACCTAATGTTGGATTGAAGATGATCCGAACCAAACAGTTTGTTCCGTTAAATATTGCAGTGATGACGGTGTCCGATTCCCGTACCGAAGCCACGGATAAGTCCGGTAAGCTGCTGGTTGAGAGTTTAACCCAGGCGGGGCATTACTTAGCGGAAAAGGTTCTTGTTCCAGACAACATCTACAAAATCCGTGAGGTGGTTTCCCGATGGATTGCTGACGAATCCGTACAGGTAGTGTTGACTACAGGAGGAACTGGTGTTACTGGTCGAGATGGTACACCAGAAGCGATTCAACCCCTCCTGGATAAGGAAATCCAGGGCTTTGGTGAAATTTTCCGCATGATTTCCTACCAAGAGATTAAGACTTCTACTATCCAATCTCGTGCCCTGGCTGGTGTGGCTAACGGAACATACATCTTTTGTCTGCCTGGATCTTCTGGAGCTTGTCGGACAGGTTGGGAGCAGATTATCAAAGACCAGCTCGATTTGGGCAATTCCCCCTGTAATCTTGTGGAACTGATGCCACGTTTGCGAGAAACCTAATCTTAGCGATAGATTTCCTGTTCAAACGGTAATTGGCAACTAAGTGCCTCAGTGGATCAGTGCTAAGTTCTGACCCAACTTGACTTGAGCTGATTGCTTAACTTAGCAATCCCGGGAGATTTGGTAATCACCGGATTTACCTCCGGTCTTACTCAACAGGCGAATCGATTCAATCGCGATAGACTTTTCCAACGCTTTGGCCATATCGTAAAGGGTCAAAGCCGCAACAGAAACTGCTGTTAGTGCTTCCATTTCTACACCAGTTTCAGCTTTAGTAGTCACAGATGCCTGAATCTGATATCCCGGTAGTTGGGGGTCAGGTTCCACTTGAACTTGGATCTTGTGTAGGGGCAAGGGATGACACAGAGGAATCAGTTGGAAAGTTTGCTTTGCTGCCATAATCCCAGCCAGCCTAGCGGTTCCTAAGACATCACCCTTGGGGGCATTACCAGCTTGGATGGTGTTGAAGGTTGTGGTTTTCATCCGTACCTGAGCAGCGGCTAGTGCCTGACGTTTGGTAAGCTCTTTGCCAGAAACATCGACCATCTGAGCTTGACCTTGACTATCGAGATGGGATAGCGATTGATTTCCACAAGAGTATTGCGACATTTTTGATCTATGTGTTATGATAAATAAATGTTGACCCACAAAAAAGTGGCAGCAGTTAAGGGCTTGTAGCTCAGTGGACTAGAGCACGTGGCTACGGACCACGGTGTCGGGGGTTCGAATCCCTCCTAGCCCGTTTAATAAGCTAAGACATTATAGTATCTACAGCATATAAATCCCGTTCACGACCGATGGCAAATCTGAGGGAACGGGATAAATTTTTGTTGGACTGGGTCATAAAGATAATCAGTGCCAAAAATGCTATACCAGCACCACAGGAAAAAATCCCTCGATATCCTAAGAGGTCAGCGAAATAACCAAAGATCGGCCCAGCTAGACCAATCCCTAAATCAAACCCACTAATGCAGACAGCGAATACCTGACCCCGTTGATCAGCAGAGGAGCGGTCAGCCATCAAAGCAGTCATCATCGGTATGAATAGTCCAGTGCCAGCTCCTTCTAATAAACCAGCTAGTAAAAATCCAACTCCGGTTTCAGCCTGGGAAATCATCAACATTGAGATGATATAGCAAACCACACTAGCGGTGATAAATACTCCTCGTCCATACCGATCAGATGCCTGACCAGTTAATGCACGAATCACAAAACTAGCGATCGCAGTAGCTGTGAAAAACAATCCTGGATTGAGATTAATACCAGTCTCTCGAATAAACAGAGAGACAAAGCTAACTTTTGTTCCAAATACTATACCGAACAACAGCATGACCAAAGCTGGAATTCCAAGAGGAGGGCTGCTTAACAGCTCCCATAGTTTGACCAATAGCTGCCAACTCGAGTTTAACCAAGATTCTGATTTTCTCGGCTTTTGTTTAGCATGCCTGATTGGTTCACGAATCTGACTCCCTAACAGCACACCCAGCCCACCTAGAGCTGCAGACACTAAGAATAAAACAGTGTAGCTAACCTCTTGTTGTAGAAAACCCCCCAGCGCAGGTCCGAGACCTAAACCAATCGGTGTTGCCAAACTCATGTAACCAATTAACTCACCTCGCTTGTCAACAGGGGACAAATCGGTGACTAGAGCCAGATAACCGATGGTAAAGGCTGCAATACTGATGCCATGAAACATTCGAACCAGCATCAACAGGCTAATCGACTGGGTAAATAGATAGCCCAAAGGCGCTAGAGCGACAGCGATAGTACCAATAATTACTACCAACTTGCGACTGCGCAGGTCTGCCATACGCCCCAGTGGGTTTCTAAACAGCAACAGACCAATGGCAAAGCAACCCATTACTAACCCTACCTGTTGCTTGGTACCACCCACGTCTTCAATATATTGTGGCAGCGTTGGCGACAAAGACGTTAAGCTTGACCAAAACAACAGACCAACAGTAAATAAAATCAGCAAACTTTGGCGTTGCTGCCCTTCCAGGGTCTGAAAAACTTTCACGCGCTCTATAATCCTGAGAAAACTGGCACTTGAGATAGTTAGATAAAATCCGGTTGACTAATCATCATAGTCCTTATCGGGTAATGACTATTTGCGCTTTGGCTTACAGGTAATTGACAATTACCTGTAAGCCAAAGCGCGAACAGCCAAAAATCCGGGGACTATTTGGGAAGTAATTAACTGGACTTTATACTACTTCTCTAGTTTACTCTTCTTAACATTTTGCCCAGAGGCTTAGATAGGGTGATCGGGTGATGCGGTGATCGGGGTTGGGGGAAGAATCTCATGACCTATTATTGTTCACAAATTAATTAGGATTGCGATGCTCTGAAAGAGCCGCTACGCGAACGCAGCAACAACTCAGGTCAAGCTTGGCTACCGGTAGCCCATAATGGAGCGCTTAATATGATCACAAAAGTATTCCCGAAAGCGTTTGTAGAAGGGATAGGGGTCTTGCTGTTAGCACCTTTACAGGTTTTACTGTATCAAGGATAATTTTGAGCAAGCCTTTGGCTTACGCGAAGGGTCACCATTTTCACTATTTTATTTTACGGTTCACGAGCCTCTAATAATCGATTTTCTAGCCCAGTCTTTAGTATTCTCCAGGTAAGTCACCAACATTTTCCATTCCCTAGCTTCTTTTGTCAAATCCTTAACATTGCTCAGGTAGACTAGAGTAATGCGGCGCTCTTCGTTATCAGAACAAACCTCTAGAATGGTTTTGTATAGCTTTTCCCAATGCTCTAACCAGTTATCTTCAATGGGATCAAAAATTGCCTCGAACAAATTACGCCATAACAACTCAATAGTTTTAATAGTTTTGAGATTTTCCTCGGTAGGCTTATCCCAGCCTACATGGCGCTGACGTAATACTTTAATAGGTGGGGGATTTTCACTCATAGACAGCAAGTTGACTATTCAGTCTTTGGAGCTACATTCCTAGAATTCCCTAAATGCTGTCTTAACATCACAGTTTCACAAAAAATCAAAAATTCCTCCTAGTTTAGCAAAGAATAGGAGGAATAGCCGATAATCTTAGCTGCCTAACTTCTAGATATGAGGCTAATGGTAAGCTATCAGCTATCAGCTATCAACCAAATACCAAGACCAAAGGCTGACGGCTGATAGCTGACGGCTGATAGCTGACGGCTAATGCTAAAAGACGGCTAGTTGAGAGCTTCCGTCCTTGAGGCGGAGCTAACTAACGTTGCCCCCGCTTAGTCTAAAACCTAGAGCCTATTACCTAGAACCATTAACCTAATTTAACGGTCTACTGACCCCATAATAATGTCAATACTACCGAGAATCGCCATAATATCGGCAACTTTGACTCCTCTGAGGATATGGGGCAGAATCTGTAAGTTATTGAAATCGGCTGGACGAATCTTCCAACGCCAAGGAAAGACATTATTATCACCAATAATGAAAATTCCTAGTTCTCCTTTCCCAGACTCAAGACGGACATAGTGTTCGCCCTTGGGAATCTTGAAGGTAGGGGCAATTTTCTTGCCCATGAACTGATAATCGAAGTCGTTCCACTGGGATTTGCGACCCTCTGCCATCCGCTTGGCTTCTAGGTTTTCGTAAGGACCACCGGGAAGTGCTTTTAAGGCTTGACGGATAATCTTAACGGACTCCCGCATTTCCCTAATCCGCACCACATACCGGGCAAAACAATCACCCCCGGTTTCCCAGTGTACTTCCCAATCGAAGTCGTCGTAGCATTCGTAGTGGTCAACTTTGCGCAAATCCCACTTGACTCCAGAACCTCGTAGCATCGGGCCAGAAAGTCCCCAGTTAATGGCTTCTTCCCGACTAATGGTACCGACACCTTCAACTCGGCGGCGGAAGATAGGGTTGTTGGTGATTAACCGTTCGTACTCATCAACTTTAGGGTCAAAGTAGTCACAGAAGTCTTCGCACTTATCTATCCATCCATAGGGTAGGTCAACAGCAACTCCACCAATACGGAAGTAGTTGTTGTTAATTAACCGTTGTCCACTGGCAGCTTCCCATAGGTCATAAATCATCTCCCGTTCCCGGAAGATGTAGAAGAATGGGGTTTGGGCACCCACATCTGCTAGGAATGGTCCAAGCCACAGCAGGTGATTGGCAATCCGATTCAACTCCAGCATGATCACGCGGATGTAGCTGGCACGTTTGGGTACCGGAATATCTGCTAATTTCTCTGGGGCATTGACTGTAATTGCCTCGTTGAACATCCCTGCTGCATAGTCCCATCGGCTCACGTAAGGGACATACATAATGTTAGTGCGATTCTCGGCAATTTTCTCCATGCCTCGGTGCAGGTAGCCAATTACCGGCTCACAATCTATCACATCCTCCCCATCTAGGGTGACAATTAAGCGGAGAACGCCATGCATGGAGGGATGGTGGGGACCCATGTTGATCACCATGGGTTCGGTTCTGGTCTCGATCTTTGCCATATTTTGATTAATTGCCCCAACTGTTAGCTGCTAGCTGTTAGCCGCTAGCTATTAGCTTACCAAAACAGAGGCAGATAGGTAGTGTATGTTGTTAACTCTAACAATGCAAGAACAATTTGATATTTTTAATTCAAACTGTTAATTTCTGTTTAAGCTCCTTCTTTCCAATGCTTAGGTTAACGGGAATTGCTACGTAGAAGTTCGGTTCTACGATCCTTAAACTATCAGCAATCACATTACCATCTTTATCAAAGGAGTTGATAGTTTGAATTACTGCACTAGCTGTGCATCGGGGGTGGATTGTGGTGCCAAGGTGGTTATTACCAAGTATAAGTGAAATTTTATCCCAACAGGAATTAATTGAAAGCGATGACAAGGTTACTGTTTCAGTAGAGCAAGCAACTGTGATTGACACTTGCTCAGTAGGTGCTAGCTGTCGCAGAACAAGAGAAGCGGCTAGCCCTAAGCATAGGGCAGCAGCAGCTAAAGCTCAACGGGAATGGCAAAGTGCGATCGCTACCTTGGAACAGTTGCTGTTGCCAGGGGTTTCAGGCAACCGATCAACAAGCCATAATCCCGAACACTCGTCGAAGCAAGGACTAATTCTAGCTGGTCCTGCTCCAGTCTTAAGTGATCGAGAGCTACTGGCAAGTTTCGAGACTGGGATTTTTACGAACGACGCCTTGAATCCTTGGGCTTTTATGCCCTTCCAGCTACCTCCGGCTCAACCTGATACTACTCCTTTTGTACAAAATACGACCTACAGGTTACCCCTGTTTCCAGGAGACCCCTTAGCTAACGAGCAGTTTTGTTTAGTTTTTACTAAAGACTTTAGCTTAGTCATGGTCTCTGGGAAAGACCACTTTGGCGTTCCAGGCTTTCAATTCTCCTTTGACCCAGAGGATATCCAACATGTTTGGGCATCACTGCGCCATAGACTATTACTGAGCAGTTCTCATCATCTCAAGCAGTTGGAAGCTTTAATGGAAAAATTTGTGCCAAAGCCCCCCGATTACCGCATTGTAATGAACTTTGGTCGTGGGCTTCTGGAGAATTTACCAGAACTGCCTTCAGTAGAACTGAGCCAGACTATACCGGTTACAATATCCGAGTCAACAATGGTTCAGCCAAGACAACCTCAGCATCAGAGGGATAGGGTCAAAACTGGTAGTCACTCACAAAATGGGTCTTCTAGTACACCCTTTGCCAAGAAACAGAAAGTACAGGAGCCTAACTGGCAACGATTGGTGAAAAATGAAGCGCGAGGCTTTCCTAGAATCTCTGCTGTTCACCCAAAAGAAAATTCTGAAGCTACACCTGACGTTGAGCTGCTCCGAGCTCTGACCCATGAAATCCGGACACCCCTAACTACAATTCACACCCTGACTAAACTACTGCTTAGACGTCGTGACTTGCCTCCAGAAGTCATGCGGCGTATAGAAATTATTGACCATGAGTGTAGCGAACAAATCAACCGCATGGAGTTGATTTTCCGGGCAGTAGAATTAGAAACAACGGCAGCCAAGCAAACCCCTGTTAGCCTGACCTGTATATCTCTGGCTCGGGTTTTTCACAACAGCATCCCCCGCTGGCAAAAACAAGCACAGCGACGTAATTTAACCCTAGATGTAGTCTTACCGCAACAGTTGCCAACAGTGGTCAGTCATCCCGCCTTGCTAGATCAGGTGCTAACTGGCTTGATGGAAAATTTCACCCGGTCTATTCCAACAGGGGGTCACATCCAGTTACAGGTTACACCTGCTGGAAACCAGCTGAAGTTACAATTCCAGTCTCAGATTAATCACGAAACAATTGCTGACGACCATTGCCCGACATTGAAGTCCCTTGGTCAGCTGCTGACTTTCCAGCCAGAAACGGGTAGTATCAGTTTGAATTTGAATGTGACCAAAAATCTATTCCAGGCGTTGGGGGGCAAACTAATTGTTAAGCAACGACCCCAACAGGGTGAGGTGATGACAGTATTTTTACCGTTAGCTGACCTGGCTAAGACACCATTGCCTGGGATTGGTTAACCATTACCTCGACGATTTTTTAAGTTTCAGAGGCAATTGGTAGCAGCACTTTAAATTGGGAGCCTTGCCCGAATCGACTAACTACTGCAATTGAACCACCGCCCCGTTGTAATAACTGTTGCACAATGGTTAAACCTATCCCTGCACCAAGGTCTTCCCTAGGTGTTGACCTACCCCGATAAAAACTGTCAAAAATCTTAGGTATGTCACTTTCAGCAATGCCAATACCTGTATCACTAAATATCAGCTGAACATACTTGCCCTTACGAGTTCCCTGTACTCTAACTTTACCGCCAGCGGGAGTAAACTTTAAACTATTGTGCAACAGATTAATCACGATATGCCTCAAGCCCACCTCTGAAAACAAGACTGAGGGGAGATTGGCGGGAATTGTGTAGCCGAGCTGGATGCCTTTTTCTTGGGCAAGGGGTTGATAGGTGCTGACAATACCAGGAACAATGTCTGCTAGCTTCAACGGCAAGGTTTGATCCGTTTGGGGGTCACCCTCTAGCTGAACCAGTTCTAGTAATCCAGCCACTAAGGAATTTAAGCGATCGCATTCTTTATAAAGAAGCCCAATATAGCGTTGGCGTTGGGCGAGCTTCATTTGTGAGGCATCGAGCAGCTTCAGGGCAGTTTTCATGTTCGTTATGGGTGTCCGTAATTCCTGAGCCACTCGCTGAAGTATCTCATCACTCATATAAGGCTCGACCTTTGATAAGGAATTCTTCCCTACCACAACCGACTCAGGAACTGCTGGCGGTGATGGGGGAGATGGGTTAGTCTCCCCGATTGGCTGTGTTGCCAGGGTATTCTGAACAATTTCTTCTGTACGTTGTACTTGTTTAAGCAACAACTGGGTTAGTAGTGTACTATTAAGTGTTTCTGGGGGAGCTAAAAGGGTTTCCCAATGGCTGAGTTGGTCTGCTGTATTGCTCCCAATAACTGTACTTAACCCCTGTAAAAACTGCCGAATTACTGATTGCTCAAGGGTAAAAACAGCTAACAATGGTTGACTGAGTTCACTATCAGTTAGATTGTCAGATTCCGATAGATCAGGCTGGCAAGCCACAATTAAACTACTATAGTTCTCACCGAGAATCAGTAAGAAATACTCCTGTTGTAGTTGAGTTTCAGTCTCCAACGGTAGGGAAAACAGTTGAGAATCTCTGTTGAGGTTAACTCCGTTTTTCCAGTCATCTCCTAAACAGTGGCACAGATAAATTGTTTTGGGTACATCAACCTGTTGTTGATACCGTTTTATTTCTCTGTGCCAGCCCTCACCCTGTGGCTTGACCAAAATTGTGGCTGAAATGTTTTGCTGAATTAGCAGGTCAAAGGTTGCTCTGACTAGCGATTTCAGGGTGACAGGAGTGATTGTTAGAGACTCGGGAGAGGCAAGAGTCTCTAAAACCAGCTGGTAGAGAGACAATTCTGGATTAGGTGGCAGGTTCATTTAGGGTTAAAGGTGGTTTGGTTAAAGGTGGTTTGGTTAAAGCTTAAACGTTGACCTTCCATGTGATAATCTACAACCTGCCCGCTAAAATAGCTGTCAACTTGCTAACCTATAACCTGTAGCCTACTCATCAAAGCATCTCGGGCTTGCTCTCGGTCATCGAAGTGGATTTTTTCAGTGCCCAGAATTTGATAATCTTCGTGACCCTTACCAGCAATTAAAACTCCATCCCCCGGTTTTGCTTGCAAGATGGCAGTCCGAATGGCGGTAGCGCGATCGCAAATTACCATTGGTTCCACTGATTGAGGAATCCCCTCTAAAACATCCTCTAAGATGCTTTCTGGGTTTTCGGTGCGAGGGTTATCCGAGGTGACTACAGCAACATCAGCTAACTGAGCCGCTATTTTCCCCATCTTAGGACGCTTAGTGCGATCGCGATCGCCACCACAGCCAAATACACAAATCATCTTGCCCTCAATAAAGGGTCGTGATGCCCTTAGTAAGTTTTCCAAACTATCTGGGGTGTGGGCATAATCGACAATAACACTAATATCCTGTTCCGGTTGAATTTGCACCCGTTCCATCCGCCCTGGCACTCCTGGAAATTGAGCCAAGGCTGCTGCTACTAATTCTAAATCCAAACCCAGCTCTAAAACTGTTCCTACTGCTGCGAGCAAGTTAGACAGATTGTATTGACCCACTAGGGGCGAATTAAAGCTAACCTCTCCTACTGGAGTATGCATAATTCCTCTAACCCCTGTTGGCTCGTAGCTTAAGTCCTTCGTCCAGAAATCAGCGGATGGGTTTTGGATACTATAGCTCCAGACTTGCTCAGTTGGTAACTGTTGGATTAACCGCTCTCCATAGGAGTCATCAGCATTAATAATTGCCCTGCCTTTGAGATAGTCAGAACTAAACAACTTAGCTTTAGCGCTGAAGTAATCATCCATGTTCTGGTGGTAGTCCAAATGGTCTTGGGTGAGATTGGTAAACACCGCCACCTCAAACGGACAGCCCTGAATTCGACCTTGTGCTAAGGCGTGAGAACTAACTTCCATCACTGCCATTTGGGCACCTGCTTTGACCGCTAACTGGAGCTGTTGCTGCAATTGAACTGCAAATGGTGTAGTGTAGCTTGCTGTTTGCTCAAAACCTGGCCAACGGGCATAGAGGGTACCCAAAAGTGCTGTGGGGATAGGACTAGAGCTATGAGCGAGCAGAAATTCAATCAGATGGGTAGTTGTAGTTTTGCCATTAGTACCCGTGACTCCAATCAGCCTGAGCTTCTGTGCTGGGTAGTCGTAGAAGGCTGCTGCAGTTTGAGCAGACACGGTGGTCATGTCATCGGCAGCAATTACACAAACTCCTGTTTCCGGTGAAAGTTCCTGGGGGGGATGTTTGGCAGCCGCTTGGGGAGAAATTATCGCTGCTACTGCCCCAGATGCGATCGCACTTTCCCAGAACTCTCCACCATCTACCCTAGTGCCTGGCATCCCGATAAATAAATCTCCTGGTTGGCAGGCGTGGGAATTGGTACAGATGCCTGTAACCGTTACATCAAGACCCTCGGGGCTAGGAATTTCCACAATATTGGCAATTTTGGCTAATAATTCCCTTAGCTTCATAATCTATTGCACCAAATGACACTATAAGATCTACCGAATCATCACAGCCACCAGTCAACCGTCAACCGTCAAACCGTCAACCGTCAAACCGTCAACCTGATGTATCGCCTATTTTGGCTCACTAACAGGGAAATATTTCCGTAACATTCGCTGCAATTGTGCAACGCTAGCACGAGGAGAGGGGCGAGGCAGGAGCTGTTCCTGACCAAAGTGGTTGATACATAGTACTGGCACTTCATACTGATAGGATTGGAACCAATCCTCTCGACTGGTAATGTCTCGAACCTCTAGCTTAAAGGTTAACCCTTCAATCATCTCTAGCTTTTCAAGCAATCCCTCACAAAGATGGCAACCGGGTTTACTGTAAAGAATTAATTCCATCAGGCAAGTTAGTTGAAAATTGTTGATTTAGACGATAGTTTAATAAAGATAAGTGCAGCTTCGGCAAACATAGCTGGAGAAACGCTAAAATGCTGGACAGCCACATTCGCCTTCATGGTACGTCCATTTGAACCAGCCCCATGTCCACAGACCTTCGCCTCGTCTCCGAAAACCGTTGCTTTGGCGGTACAGTAGGTTTTTACACTCATCAATCTCAGACTTGTAGGAGCGAGATGGGGTTTTCCGTATACCAACCCCCCCAGGCGAAAGTGCAATCCGTTCCAGTTCTATATTACCTGTCAGGTTTGACTTGCACGGAAGAGAACTTTATGGTAAAGTCAGGGGCTCAGCGATTTGCTGCCAAGCATGGATTGATGCTGGTCGCTCCAGATACCAGCCCTCGCAATACAGGCATTCCAGGTGAGGACGATGAGTGGGACTTGGGGTCTGGTGCCGGTTTTTACGTAGATGCCACCCTTGAACCTTGGTCAGCTCACTACCAAATGTATAGCTACGTTGTCTACGAGTTACCGGAGGTAATTGCCCAACATTTCCCCGCTCAAGTCGAGAAACAAGGTATATTTGGTCATTCTATGGGCGGTCATGGAGCTTTGATTTGTGCCTTAAGGAACCCTAAGCAGTACCTATCCGTTTCTGCCTTTGCTCCCATTGCTGCTCCCATGCGCAGCCCCTGGGGTAAGAAGGCATTTACCAATTACCTCGGCACAGACCAAGAGCAATGGCGAGCTTATGATGCCAGCGAACTGGTGCTGACAGCAAATTATAACCATCCAATTTTGATAGACCAAGGCACCGCTGACCCATTTTACGAGAAGCAGCAGTTGCTCCCTGAGGTGTTTGAGAAGGCTTGTGAAAAAGCAGATCAGCCCCTGACTTTCCGTCTCCAGGTCGGCTATAACCATGGTTACTATTTTATCGCCACCTTTATAAAAGACCATATCAGCCATCATGCTGAGGCTTTGTTGGATTGAACAAAATTGAGATAATCCCTTGGTTGCTGAAAAAGTCGAGGTTGGAAGTGTGGACAAGACTTCTGCTATTCAGGTTAATCAAAAACTCTAAAAAAACTGGTAATTTATAACTATTAAACCCAGTTTTATTTCTGCAAATCCTAGAATAATATACAGATTTTAGAATAATGTGTTGTTAAAAAAAACTCATTAACTAAGCGCATAAATCTTGTAAATACTAGGAAAATAAAAACAAATTAATGTCAACATCAGTACATTGAGGTTCTGAATATGGCTAATGAAGGTGAAATGTTGGCTTCAACTGTGAACCATCAGCAGTGGGTTTGTACCGTTTGTGGCTATAACATGATTGGTGAAATGCCTGATGTCTGTCCGTTCTGTAGAGCACGCCATGACAAATTCGTTACTTGGGATGAGGCAGAGCAAACCTATCGAGTGACCCCACACCAGATAAATAACTACGTTACACAATTGATTTCTGTGCCTCGTCTTGGTATGGAGCATGCTGCTTATCGCATTGAAACGGATAGTGGTGCGGTATGGATTGATTGTCCATCAGCATTCAATCGAGACTTGGAGCCAGTAGAAGCTATCTACTTTACCCATAAAGATTTCATGGGTGCATCCAACCAGTATCGTGATTTATGGGAAGCTAAAGTTTATCTGCACGTTAACGATGCTGAGCATCCACTTGCCGAGCAATTTCCGATTGACAACAAAATTTATGGTGACTTCACCGAGCATGGCATTGAAGCTTTCTATATTGGTGGACATACACCGGGCTTCATGATATATATCTATGACTTGGTCTTGTTTATTGGTGACTATGCCTTCCCTCCAGGGTCTAGTATGCAATTCAACCCCTTTGGACCAAAAGACAAAACCCGTAAACGTGCATCACGGATACTAGATATTGTTTCCGAGAGATCCCTTGAGGTTGTATGTGGCTTCAACTTTTTTACTGACTTCGATAGCTGGCGTGAGGATTTCAATCACCTACTTGATACAGCTAGATAAATTCAAGAAGCGGTGTTGCTTAATAATGGAATGATTAACAAACGCCGAAATTAAAACCATTAACCATCTAGGATTAATAGCAGCAATTATCAATTTTTATCTGTTCGTACACATTGGAAACAGCATTTTGTAACTAGCAACTTGGGTTATTAAGGTGTTGCGCATTTAAATTGGTTATTATTCAGTCTCTTGATGCAGAGCGCGAGTGGGTGAAACCACGGCAGACCGCGAGTGGGGGAGACCCCCGCAGGTCGGCACTGCCTCCCCAAGACCGCGCTACATCCCTTGGAAAAAACACCGTCAAACCCTCTCCCCTGCTCCCCTGCTGTCAAAACAATAGAATTTAAATGAAAACCAGCTTACCTGGCTTTGAGGACGGCAATATCCCAAACACAAGACGTGAAGACCGATCTATGGGATCCCACTGGTTTTTTTAGAATTGTGAACAGTTAGAGGAATGAGTGATTAGAGATGCAACCAAGTAACCCTAACCAGTTTACCGAAAAAGCCTGGGAAGCGATCGCACAAACCCAAGATGTTGCTAAAGCCGGACGCCAACAACAAATCGAAACGGAACACTTGATGAAGGCGATGCTGGATCAAGATGGACTCGCTACCAGTATTCTGAACAAAGCGGAAGTGTCTGTGCAACGGGTAAGGGAAGCAACGGAATCCTTTATCAAAAAGCAACCTAAGGTTTCTGGTAATAGCGACTCGGTTTACCTAGGACGCAGCATGAATAGCTTGCTAGACCGAGCAGAGTCCTATCGTAAAGAATACCAGGACGATTATATCTCCATTGAGCATCTGATCCTCGGTTATCTGAAAGATGACCGCTTTGGTAAGTCATTATTCCAGGAGTTTAAACTAGATGAAAATAGGCTTAAACTTACCATTGCTGACATTCGAGGGAATCAGAAAGTGACCGACCAAAATCCAGAGGGCAAATACCAAGCACTGGAAAAATATGGACGTGATCTGACAGAGGCGGCGCGGGAGGGAAAGCTTGACCCAGTTATTGGGCGAGATGATGAAATTCGGCGCACGATTCAAATTCTCTCGCGCCGTACTAAAAATAACCCAGTGCTGATGGGGGAACCTGGTGTTGGGAAAACTGCTATTGCTGAAGGCTTGGCACAACGGATTATAGCTGGTGATGTGCCTCAATCCCTCAAAGACCGACAATTGATTGCTCTGGATATGGGCGCATTGATTGCTGGGGCTAAGTTTCGGGGAGAGTTTGAAGAACGCCTGAAAGCGGTACTAAAAGAAGTGACCGATTCCCAAGGCAAAATTATCCTGTTCATTGATGAAATCCATACCGTTGTCGGTGCTGGTGCTTCTCAAGGAGCAATGGATGCGGGAAATTTGCTCAAACCAATGTTATCACGGGGTGAATTGCGCTGTATCGGTGCTACTACTCTCGATGAGTACCGCAAGTACATTGAAAAAGATGCAGCACTCGAAAGACGCTTCCAGCAGGTCTATGTTGACCAGCCTAGTGTAGCTGATACTATCTCGATTCTACGAGGTCTTAAAGAACGGTATGAAGTTCACCATGGGGTAAAAATTGCCGATAGTGCTTTAGTGGCAGCAGCTACTTTGTCTACTCGGTATATTAGCGATCGCTTTTTACCAGACAAAGCCATTGACTTAATGGATGAAGCAGCAGCACGGCTAAAAATGGAAATTACTTCCAAGCCAGAAGAACTCGATGAAATTGACCGCAAAATTATCCAGCTGGAAATGGAACGGTTGTCTTTACAAAAAGAAACTGATCTCGCCTCCATGGAAAGGCTGGAAAGACTGGAAAAAGAACTGGCTGATCTTAAAGAAGAACAGCGTACTTTGAATGCCCAGTGGCAATCAGAAAAAGATGTGATTGACCGGATTCAGGGGATTAAGGAAGAGATTGATCGAGTTAACGTAGAAATTCAACAGGCAGAACGGGATTATGACCTCAACCGAGCCGCTAAGTTAAAATACGGCAAGTTAGCCGAGTTGCAAAAATCCCTGGCAGCCGTTGAGCAACAGCTAGCCGAGAACCAAACCAGTAGTAAATCCCTGCTGCGGGAAGAAGTTACAGAAGCTGACATTGCGGAAATTATCTCTAAGTGGACTGGAATTCCCATTAGTAAGCTGGTTGAGTCTCAGAAAGAGAAGCTACTGCACCTGGAAGAAGAACTACACAAGCGGGTGATTGGTCAAGAGGAAGCCGTTACTGCTGTTGCCGATGCTATTCAGCGATCGCGTGCGGGATTAGCTGACCCCAATCGTCCCACCGCTAGCTTTATTTTCCTCGGTCCTACCGGTGTGGGTAAGACAGAATTGGCAAAAGCCTTAGCAGCCTATCTGTTTGACACCGAAGAGGCTATGGTGCGAATCGATATGTCTGAGTATATGGAAAAGCATACCGTTTCCCGACTGATTGGTGCTCCTCCAGGCTATGTGGGTTACGAAGAAGGAGGTCAGTTAACCGAAGCTATCCGTAGACGTCCCTATGCCGTAATTCTATTTGACGAAATCGAAAAAGCACACCCGGATGTCTTTAATGTCATGCTGCAAATCCTTGATGATGGTCGAGTGACTGATGCTCAAGGGCATACCGTAGATTTCAAGAATAGCGTTATTATCATGACTAGCAATATTGGCTCCCAGTATATTCTGGATGTAGCTGGGGATGACTCCAAGTATGAGGAAATGCGGAGTCGGGTCATGGACGCGATGCGTTCTAGTTTCCGTCCCGAATTCCTCAATCGGATTGATGAGGTGATTATTTTCCATACCTTGCAAAAACATCAGTTGCGCAATATTGTCCAGCTGCAAACCCTGCGCTTAGAGCAACGGTTAGCAGACCGCAAGATGTCCCTAAAACTCTCCGATGCAGCTCTTGACTTTTTGGCGGAATTAGGGTATGACCCGGTTTTCGGAGCACGACCCCTGAAGCGAGCTATTCAGCGGGAGTTAGAAACTCCCATTGCGAAGGGAATTCTCAGGAGTGAATTTAATGATGGGGACACTATCTTTGTGGACGTGAACAATGAACGGCTTTCCTTTCAGCGATTGCCTGCTCAGTTGTTGATCAGTGAGTCCAATTGAAGGGTAGAACGGTTGAAGGCTATTGTGTGCTGCAACCCTAAGCATTCAGCCCTAAGTGGTCAGCTATCAGCTGAATGCTTAGGGGAGAAAGTATACCCTAACCCTAAAACCTATACCTTGCCCGCAGTCCCATAACACTTTCTTTTGGTAATACTTTTTGTCTCTCCCTATCCAAATACTTATCCAAATCAGTGAGAACTTCCTCAGCTGGAATACTTAATACTCTAGCGCCATAGTCATTAACAACCCTAGGGAATTCCTGATTCACCTGATCTTGCAGTTCCGGCATTGCCCTGACTGAGGTTTGTAGTCTCCCTACAGGATGATTACCTGCCTTAATTCCCTTGGCTTTGGCGATAATCCAATTGGACAATAACTCTAATCTCAAAACCGCAAAGATAGGTTCATATCCTTCTCTCGCTTTTTTCTTCAAGCCATCCACATCCTTCTGTCCTAGTGTCACCGTATGTTTTGTGGTGGTCTTCACTTCAATGGAAAAATTAGGAAAGTAGGGGTGATTCCAACTATCGATATCTACACCTTGAGAGGAATAGTTTTCTACCTGAAAACCCAAGCGACAGAAGGTAATCGCCAGGAAAATCTGGCAAGTTTTGCCAAACCCATTATCTTTTCTAGAGCGACTATTAAGGTGTTGTTGAATATTCGTTAAATGATTGAATGTTGATGCATCCATATGAAGAATGAAGAATGAAGAATGAAGAATTAAGAATGAAGAATGAAGAATGAAGAATGAAGAATGAAGAATGAAGAATGAAGAATTAAGAATGAAGAATGAAGAATGAAGAATGAAGAATGAAGAATGAAGAATTAAGAATGAAGAATTAAGAATGAAGAATGAAGAATGAAGAATTAAGAATGAAGAATGAAGAATTAAGAAGGCAGAATGGTGAATTCTCAATTATCAATTTTCAATTCTACATTCTCAATCCTCAATTCTACATTCTCAATCCTCAATTCTACATTCTCAATTCTCAATTCTACATTCTCAATTCTCAATTCTACATTCTCAATTCTACATTCTATTACCCATTATCCTCGATAGTTGGTCCACGAGTTGGTGTCCACTGTCCCAATCGGTAGAGTTTGTTGGGCTTAGTTAACTTGAAACTCAGCTGCTCGACGAAATCATCTTCTGAAGTCGCAATAATCAATTGCTTTTTCTCCAATACCTGATCCAACACTTGAGCCAACCGTTCTTTATGGACTGGATCTAGATTTTGCGAGGGGTCATCTAGCACCATGAAACCGATATTATGAGTCAATTGCTCTGAGGTTGCTAGGGCTAGAAATATACTCAAAGCAGCACAATTAATATCACCCTTGTTCAACAGTCGTAAGGCAACTTCTGACTCTCCATATCCCACCGCCATCACTTCATATTTTTCTGGGTCAATCTCAATATCTGGAAAGTCACTGCGATGGGCGAGCTGACGATAGATACTAGAAATTGCTGCTCTGGTAGCATCGATTTTTTCTTTAGCTGAGTTTCCTAGCACTTCCTGTACAGCTTCACCAATAGTCAACAATCGGTCACAAAACGCTTCCAAGTCAGCTTTTGCTGCTTCAACTTCTTTATAGTCAGGGCAATCTTGAATCGAAAACAAATTATCTACCTCTTGGCGATAACGCAGGACAGTAATAATCCGTTTAATGTTTTCCAAGTCTTGATCAATGCTATCGATACGCTGATTACTTTGCTCAACTGCGGTGCGAATTCTGGCTAATTCTTGATCTACGTCAGTAATGGCTTGATTGAGCAGAGCCAGAGCCTGAGCAGAGTCATTAATTTCTGTTTCTAAAGCTACTGCGATCGCATTTTTTGCTTGTTGTAATCCCTTATCCTTATCTAATCGTTCCCGTTGCAACCCCTCCAAGGTTTTAATCAGTCTCTGTAACTCCTCTACTCCTGTTTCTAATTCTCGAATCTCCTTCTGAATCGGTTTTAGCTGTAACTTAATGTCTTGCTGCCAGGATTCTAATTCCTGACGCAACTGAACTGGATTAATTGGTGTAGAGCAAACGGGACAGTTTTGGGCTTTATCTTCCTGTACTGACTTCAGAAATTTTATGGTTTGGATAATGATACCGGCACGATTGTTGATATTGTTTAGACTCCCTTGCTTTGCCGGTAACTCTTCTTGTTCAACTTGATTTTTTTTTGCCAAAATTTCGGTTAGCGTTCCGTATTGAGCTTCGACTTGCTGAATTTCGTTTTCTTTTTGGTTGAGTTCCATCACCTTGGTCTCAACGTTAGCTTTCAAACGATTTAATTCACTTTGCTGATTCAGCAATTCTTTCCGCCGTTCCCAGTCGGGCTGCGCGTTACGTAATTCCTTAATCGCTTCTTTACCACCATCCACAAATCGTTCCAAATCATCAGTAGCTTGGTATTTTGGTAAAGACGGCACCAGCAATCCATAGTCTTTGGCAAAATTCTCAACTGCATTTTCAACCCCTTGGCAAATAGCTTTTGCTCCATTGAGGGATAGTTGGCTCAGGGGAATATCATGAAAAATTGCTTCTTCTTCCGCTAGACCTAAGTCATTTTCCTTAATCGCTTTTGCTGTCTCAATTTTGCTGATAATCTGACCAAACTCTTGATCAATTTTCTTAAACTCTTCCTGGGCTTTAGCTCGCTTAATTCCATCCAATAGATTGCGCCAATTCGTCAAACCCATGAGGCGATCCAGAGCATTTTTGCGCTCTTTTGGTTCCTGAATCAGTAGCGCACTGATAGTTTCTTGATGCAGGTAGACACAACTCATGTAGTCAGACAATTCTACACCCAGTAGCACCCGCAAATCAGCTTCATCTTCATGACACAAACCATTATTAATCTGATAGTAAAACTTGGGATTACCACGACGTTTGCGGTCACTCCGATATACCTTCAGTATTTCCTCATTGCCTTCAAAGATAACTTCGACAGTAGTCTCCCTTGAAGATTGGTTTTTCACTAACCAATTCTTTCGCTCTTCAATTTTAGTAGCACTTTTATTAGCGACATCTTTGCCAAATAGACACCACTCAATCGCATTTAGGGTACTACTTTTTCCTCCCCCCTGAGTTCCTACAATTAATGTGCAGGCTTGATCAAAGCGAAATTCCCGTTCTCCGGCTTGTTCAGGAAAGCCTCTAAACCCCTTGATCTTGACTGATACCAGTCGATAGTTTTCCATAGACCCTCTTCATATAGCCTTGACAAAAGAATTGTTAAAATATATTACAGTTTTTTATATTCCCAAAAAGTCCTATAATATAATAATTGATTAACTCTTGCCTGTTGCCTATTGCCTGTTGCCTATTGCCTGTTGCCTATTGCCTCTTGCCTGTTGCCTGTTGCCTGTTGCCTATTGCCTCTTGCCTTTCCCAAGCGCGAGTCTGTTCACAACTCAAATGTAAATGCTATAGACCAATGGTAGCCATCAGTTTATTGTACGCTTTTTTGTAAGCACTTCGATGTTTTTCCAACCGATAACGAGCCATATCAGTGACCCCTTGTGATGAACCGCTATCAAACTCTTTGAGCAATTCCTCACCAAGGGCTATCAACCCTTGCTCATGGTCTGAATCAAGGGCTTGATTCTTCAGTTCCTCAAATAATTTATCATTGTCTTTCATTAGCGTTCGCGTAGCGTGGCCAACGGCCAATCGCATTAATTAGTCGTTACTTAGTCATTACTTATTAGTCTTTAGCCTCGACTACAGGCTTAAAGGCGCACACGGTGCGCCATGAAAATCTATCTATTGGTGTGACCCTCAGGAAGAGCAGCGCTATCATAACAGACTATAAGCTGGTTAGAAATAACATAAGCATTCAGCCGTCAGCCCTTGGCCGTCAGCCCTTGGCCGTCAGCCCTTGGCCGTCAGCTCTTGGCCACGCTACTTGAGGTGCCGTCAGCTAACGTAACTCAGCATTATTCCAATGCTTAGCTGTTTTATTCAAAAGCTGATACGCGACACGCTGATAGCTGAATACTTACGAAATAACTCAGCACTTAGTTCTTACCATTCCGCATTCAGCAGTGATCAACCTATATCAGCCGATTAACTCTTCTTCTGCTTAGGGGATGAAGCAGCTTTATTTTCCTCTATCCATTCTTCGATCAACTCCAATAAGATATGATTCATAGTGACTCCCTTGAGAGCGCACATAGATTTGAATTTTGCCCGTAAGGATTCAGGCAAAAATAGTTTGTAGCTAACTTGTTTTTCTTCTGACACATCTTTTGACAACTTTGACCTCCCAATTATCCTACTAAGGGTTAAACGATTCAATAGGTATTTTAAGTTTTTTGTGTTATTTAGAGATTTTGTGTTATTATAACCTTAGGAAACGCAAAGAAGCCAGCGGCACTGAGCCTGGTTAAATCTAGTTCGACCAGACTTTGTAGCCTATGGGCTGGTTAGCGCACTAGCTACAGCAGAGGTTCCCCCGGGGATCTCTGCTTAACTGCATCATGAATCTTACACAAACCTAGACATTCGGTCTGAAGTTCAATTCCTGCTTCGTTTTGTTCTACGTGGGAAGTCGGCTTCTTCCACTCCACAGGCGTTTGATCGATTGCCATCGACAGTGAGAGCCCCTACCGAGCTTCCCAACGCTCTATGTTGATTGCCGCGTTGAGATCCCGGTCTTCAAGATTTCCACAACCTCCACAAATATACACCCTTTCCTTCAATGGCATATTCTGTTTATGTCCGCATTTGTGGCAAGTCTTTGATGATGGAAACCACCTATCTACTAGGGTCAGCTTGAATCCATGGAATTCTTGCTTGTAAGTCAGCAACTCTCTGAATCGGTAGAATCCCAACAAGGAGATGGCCTCCGCTAGTTTATGATTAGCCAACATTCCCAACACGTTCAAGTCTTCAATCAAAATTTCTTGATAAGTCTGAGCTAATCGAGTGGTTTCCTTTTGCAAAAAGTCCTCTCTAATGTTTGCAAGGTGCTTGTGTTGCTTTCTCAGTCTTCCATAGTAAGTCAGTGCGTTCTGACTTGGTTTTGTCTTTGTCTGACCGTTGCCTAACACCTTTTTGCGATTGCGCCACTGTAGCTTCGATAGCTTGGTTTTCGCTTTCTTTATCGATTCGGGCGTTTCAATCTGGGTGCGGTCAGACAATGTGGCAAAGCACTTGACTCCGAGGTCTATTCCGACTTTCTGCTGGGTGTGTTTGATCGCAGGAACGGGACAAGCATCGATTTTGAACGATATAAACCACTTCCCGACTTCTCTGGAAATCGTGAATGTTTGGGAAATACAGTTGTAAGGGATCCCCTCCTTTAATCTGAACCATCCCAAGGTAGGGATATTGATTTGTTTCCCGGCAAACAACAGTCGCTTACCGTTGCAGTCATCAACGGTGAAACTGCATTGATGACGCTTTGTCTTAAATTTTGGCATCTGAGCTTTAAGCTTAGGGTCGCGCCAACGACTCAAAGCTTTAGCTAAGTTCCGGAATGCATTTTGGTAAATACGACTTGGATACTTGTTACACCAAGCCAACTCAGTACTTTTCTTGGTGACATTAGTGAACACCTTCTTAATGGCATTCAACCGTTTAGAATCGGAAGCTTTGACATGATCAAACTCCCATGATGCTTTCATCATCCCTAGTCCGTAGTTGTAGACGAATCGGGAGAATCCTGCGCACTGAGCTAGCCAATTGGCTTGCTTGTGATTAACTTTGAGTTCTCGTTTGATAGCATACATGAGACGAAACCTTAGAATAAAGGAGCCTTAATTAATAAGTTTTAACCCTTTTACCCATGACCGACCAACTATAAAGGCTCCTTTATTCTTACGGTAACTTCAAGGGAATTTCGACCATTATTTGTACTTCCGATGCTAATTTAGCGCAATTTTCCGGATTGTCAAGGTTTTTGTCAATATTTTCTTGAATGGGTTGAATGTAACGCCTCAAACCATAGAGCCGACAAGAGAAACAGTGAATAATCGCCATCAGATCTTCGACCATCTCCTGTTGAAGACTCAGAGATTCATTATTGGTGATGACGATCTCACAGTCGGAGTACTCAGCTAATTGGAGGATAAGGTATCCATAGCTTTCACTTGGTTTTCCAGGTCGGGTCTTTGAGCCGGGGATGACACCCGACAATACACAACCACAGACCTTTTAATATCGTCATTGAGTAAGCCTTTGAGTTGATTAATGTGTTTTTGGGTGTAAACTCTATGGTTCCCTAAAGTCCGATCGGCTATTAACTTTCCCGATATATCCCACCGTTGTAAGGTTCGGACAGTCACACCAGCGATTTTGGCGAATTCGTGAGGTCTGTAATGCATAACTAGACAGGTCTGGGTCGGTTTGTTTAGTCTTGTCTAATATTTAACGACTAAGCGTCAACTCTTACTGGTGCTAGGAGCAAACCCAGTCAGGGGTGGTAGCTCAAAGGGAAACTTCTTGGATATCAGCTAAATCGGGTAGTAATTCTGTACTATCGTTGCTCAGCCTATTCCCGTAACGCTGACAACGCACGGCAAAGGTACAATCACCACATCGACCAAGGGATGCTGCTACTTGAGGAAAAGCTAAACCTTGATCTTGGTACCCTTGTAGCCACCCAGCCAACTGGGTCAACAACTGAGTCAAATCCTCCCTAGTTTTCTGGTGTTGTGCGCTATTGTAGGTAAATTTAAGACTCTGGGCACAGGGTTGGGATTTGACAAACCAGTAACTCATGGAAATTTGTTCTGGCCAATAATCGCTAGTTTCTGCTAGGACGTAGAGATACAGGCGTGTTTGCCAGTCTTGGGCTAACCAATCGCGATTTTTAGGTTGAGGATAGGTCTTCCAATCAAGAATTTGAGCCGAGTCTTCCCCTGCAATCAATAAGTCATAGATAACTGTAAGTAGATAACCTTGGAAATACAGGGTTCGGCAATGTTCCGCTTCCCGGAAGCTTTCAGGCTCTGGGTTGGAAAGTTCTGGTGCGGCATTGACTAAACCACTCAGCCAGTAGTCGAGTTGGGTATCCTCTTCTACTAAGGATGTAACTGGTAACCCAAGTTCCCGCTGTTGCATTAATAGGTGAAAGCGGCTTCCCCAAGTAAGACGCTCTTGTTGTTCGGGAGACACGGGTGTTCCCAGCTGGTCAAAGTAAATGTGTTGGAACTTACGGGGACAGGTTTGTAATACGTTCAGCTGTCCTTGGGATAGACGAGTTAGAGGGGCGGGAGGAGACACTGGTCAATGATCTAATCAAATCTTGGAGACATTGGGTTTGTTTGTGATCTATTAGCTAGTGTAGCGGAAGATATCGAATGCGATCGCATTTTCTTATAACAGTCGAAATCCCCCATCCTCCGTTTGAGGTGGGATGAAAGGCGCGTCAGAGAACTTAACTTAGAAATATAAATCATCAAAAATGCCCCCTGATCAGCATCAGAGGGCATTTAATTTCAAAAGCTTAAAGACCAAGATTAGAATTCTAAATTCTAAATTCTAAATTCTAAATTCTGCATGTATAAGTTTCCACTCAAGACCTAGGCAGCTTGGTAACCTAAGTCAAGGTTTTTGGTAACTTCAAATTGCTAAACCTGTTGCTTAGTCCATTCAGAAAATAAATTTAAGAGGATTTGAGAGCGCAGCTTATCATCCAATTGGGGTTCAATAATCTCCTCCACCAAAATCAGGTGTACTCCCTTAGAGGTCACAATGGGTTTGAGAACCTGCGGTGGCTTAGCCGCAAAGACAGCAGCAGAAATCTCCGGCTTGATCTGCTCACGAGTTACTACTCCTTGATATCCCCCAGAGCGACGTAATTCTTTATCCTGGATATACTGATGAGCAACATCATAGAAACTCATCTCCCCTTCCTGAATCCCATAAAATAGTTCCATCGCTAAATCTTGATCATCTATGATTACTTCATACATCACCACACCAGCATAATCTAGCTGATTTTCAAAGAAATAGGGGTCAACTTTATCAGCAAATAAATGCTTAGCTAACTTTCCTGAAATAGCGCCATTATATACCATAGCTTCAAACTCTTCTAAGGTCATACCATGTTTTTCTAGCCATGCCCATGTTTCCTCAGCACTCCCGAGTTGGCTAACTATCCTGAATTTATCTGCTGCGTCTTGAAGCTCTTCTGTCTCTACTGTGATACCCGCCTCAGCGGCAGCAGCTGCGATTAACTTGCGGGTAGTAATTCCTTCGATAATCTCAGGAATCTTACCAGATTGCTTGACTTCTTCAAGAATATCGTCTTTGGTAATGGTGATAGCTGGTGACATCGTGTTTATCCTAGTAATTTAAACTGTGAAAGTTATAGTGCTGGGCGCAGGGAATAGGGAATAGGGAATAAATAGGGAATAGGGGATGAAAAAGCATGGTGTTATAAATGTTTTAGCAATTCTTATTGATGTAGTCGCTAATCGGTTAAACTTCCTGATAAAGGCGCTGTCTCCCTGCTCCCTATTCCCTACTCCCTGCTCCCTAAAACCGAGGATGAAAGTACCTCAAGCAATTGAGAACTGCACTAATTGATAATGCCCTGAATTGACTGATATGACATCCCGTAAATCACCTATAATTTCAAACCTCCTTGCTGCAACTTCTTAAAGGGATCGAGAATAAAATCAATAATCCGACGCTGACGTACAATCACCTCAGCGGTTGCTGTATCTCCAGGACGCAACCCAATACACTCCTTACCTGTGGGAAGACAATCCTGATTTAACGCAATTTCTATGTTATAGGCTGCTACCTCAGAGGTAGTTGGAGAAATTTCCACTAACTCTCCTGCTATCACTCCATACTATTGAAACGGATAGGCATCAAACTTCAGTTTGACTGGCATTCCTTTCTTTAAATAACCACTTTCAGTTGTTGCCATCTGGGCTCGAATAATTAATGATGAATCCTCTGGGGCAATTTCTGCTACCATAGTACCCTGCTGCACTACAGCACCAGGTCTTTGAATCGGTAACTGAAATATAGCACTACCCATTAAGGTGTTTGACATTGTCTTGATGCAATAGCGAGTGGGGGAAACCACGGCAATAGCGAGTGGGGGAAACCCCCAAGACCGCGCTGCCTCCCCAAGACCGTAATGGTGCGTTTTCCGCATTAAGAATTAAATTCGCCACGGGTCGCACCTCTGCATCGCTCCTAAACTCTGAAACGTAAGTCTAAGCTTACTTCTGACTTCTGACTTCTAACTTCTGACTTGCGCGTAGCGCTATACCATTCCACTTACCGGTGCGTCTAAGACTCGTTGCTTTAACTGAAGCTGCAACGAGTCAATCTGACGCTTACTCTGAGCAATTTCTGAATTTAGGGTAGTAATTTTGGTCTCTATATTATTCAGTTGTTCTTCTATTTTAAGTACTGATAACTTACCGGAATGAATCAAACTCTGATAACTCCTTTCCTGCTCTTTTAATCGTAACTTTGCTTGCTCAATATCTGCTTGTGCTTGACGCATAGTCCGTTCATAACTACTTTGTTCTTCCCTAATCCGTAACTTAGCCTGTTCAATATCAGACTTTGTTTGTTCATACAACCGTCGCCTTTACTGTACCACATCATCCTTATCTAACACATCAATTTCTGGCACAACTCCTTGTTGCCAAAGTTTACGATAGCGTTGCACCTCTCCCTGGGCATTAGCTAAACGAATCTCTAGTAACTTAGAGGCTATTTTACTAAGTTCAAGATTTTGCATGGCCTGATTTCCTTGAGCTAATTTTTATTATTTTTGTAAGTTATAGGAATTACTCAGATCAATTATAGTCTGTCGCACTTGGTCAATTTGAGCTGGCTTTTCCAAGGCTTGGGCTTGATTTTGTTGCTGCTGAGTTGTCAAGACTACCACTAACTGATTTTTTAGTAATTATAACTGCGATCGCCTACTCAATTGCCCCTTTAATTTATCGTTAACTTGCTGCAATTCAGTACGGACTAACCCGGATTTCAAAATCACTAAATTTTGTCCAGCCTCAACCTTTTCCCCCTCTTTAACTTGAATTTCATCCACGGTACCGGCTACAGCAGCATCCAGCCTCACAGTCTTACCCTTTGGTTCAAGTCGTCCTCTAGCTGTACCGGTTTCATCTACCTTATAGAGCATCGACCAGGGTAAAATAATGGAAACAAATACTACTAGAAAGTACAGTAATCCCCTTGTCCAAACCTGAGGCCAACTATCGAGTAATTCTTTAGTGGCGTAAGACCAATCATCAGTAAATTTAGCTAGGTTTGGGGCGTTTAAACTATCTTGATCATGATTAGTGTCTTGTAGCTGAGTTGGAGGATGTCCATTCAAGTGTCCAAGTGTCCATTCAATGTATTGGGCATAATTTTATTTATTATTTATTGATACTAGTTATTGGGGCTTAGGATTATTCATGAATAAATAAATTAAAATTTATGTAATTTTTCAGGATTAAGGACTCAGGATTAAGGACTAATTTGCTGGGGATTAAAATAGTAATAATGTCCCCTTTTTGTCATTAATTACTGATGGGTTACCCTCTCAATCAATACTCCTCTATCCAGCACTAAAATTAAATCCGCATTCCGGACTGTAGACAACCGATGAGCAATGACGAATGTTGTCCTATAGCAGTCGCCAGGGCAGTTAGGACATGACAAAAGTCTCAAACCTAAGTAAGCGCAAGAGTTTGACTTCTGACTTCTGACTTATGACTTTTGACTTCTGCTATACCTTTGAGAATTTGATTTAAATTCTGCTGAATAATTCGCTCTGATTCTGCATCTAAATGGGAGGTGGCTTCATCTAAAACTAATAACTTAGGATTCCCTAACAAAGCCCGTGCGATCGCAATCCGTTGCCGTTGTCCACCAGACAATGTCCCTCCCCCTTCTCCTATCTGGGTTTCATAGCCCATGGGCAACTGTTTAATGAACTCATCAGCACCTGCCAATCGTGCTGCTTCTATAATCTCGTCTAAACTAGCGGCAGGATGACCTAAGCTAATATTTTCCCGAATGGTTCCACCAAACAAAAACGTATCTTGGTCTACTACTCCCACTTGCGATCGCAAAGACCCTAAGGACAGACTGGTAATATCAAGGCCATCAATCAATACTTTCCCATCTGTGGGTGGATACAATCCCAACACTAATTTAGAAATCGTCGTTTTCCCTGAACCACTGCGTCCCACTAGGGCTACCATTTGTCCTGGTTTCACTTCAAAGGAAAGATTTTCCAGTACATTTAAATCACTTTCTGGGTGATAGCGAAACGTTACCTTATCAAAGCAAATGTGACCTTTAATTGGTGGTAAGGATTGACGCGCCTGCTGCTGCAAATCCTCCTCTGGTTCCGCATCCAACACATCATTAATCCGTTCCATAGCAATTACTACTTCCTGGAATTCATTCCATAACACGGTTAACCGCTGGAAGGGAGTAATCACATTTCCTAGCAGCATATTAAAGGCCACTAATTGCCCAATCGTTAGCTGATTTTGAATTACTAACCACGCTCCGTACCAGAGTAGGGCTGTTGTGGCCACGGCTTCAATAGCATTGCTAAAAACTTGGAGCCGATTGCTGATAACTTGCCCAGTAAATCCCTGTTTTATCTCCTTATTTAATAACTCCTCCCAATGCCAACGTACTGTTTGTTCTACTGCTGTAGATTTTACCGTTCGGACACCAGAAATGGTTTCAATCAGATAGCTATTCTCTTTGGCGTAAGCGTGAAATATTTCCCGGGAAATCTTCCGTAAAAACGGTGTCGCGATTAAGGCTAGTAGGAAAAATGGCGGCACAATCACTAAGGCCAACAATGCCATTTTCCAACTGTACCAAAACATCAATCCTACATAGATAAATACCGTTAGTAAATCCAGCAGAATTGATAAGGCTTCACCGGTAAGGAACTGCTCAATCTTGCGGTTTTCTTGAACCCGTGATATAATGTCACCAACATAGCGGGACTCGAAAAACGAAAGAGGCAACCGCAGTGTATGGCGAATAAATCCTACAATCAGCGCTGCATCTACTTTATTAGCCGTGTGGTCTAGTAGATATTGTCGCAATCCCATCATTGCCACTCGAAATAGGCTAAACATCAGTAGCCCTAACCCCACCGCCATTAAGGTTAGCCCAGAGCGCTGCACCACCACTCGGTCTAAAATTAGCTGGGTAAATAGAGGTGTAATTAATCCAAATATCTGGATAAATAAGGAAGCAATAAACACTTCGAGCACCACTACCCCATGGGGTTTCATTAACTCAAAGAATTGCCAGAAGGTAGTAGTCGTCTCTTTAGCATCCTTGAGTAACGCAGTCGGTTGTAGCAGCAGTGCATAACCGCTCCAATCTGCTTTAAATTGCTGGTGGCTGAGGGTACGTTGACCAATGGCCGGGTCAGCAACAGTAACGGACTTTTTGGTTATTTGATAAACAACAATATAATGTTTACCTTCCCAGTGAACAATGGCTGGTAGTTTTTGTTTGGCTAGCTGGTCAAGACTAGCTTTAACCGGACGAGTAGAAAAGCCAATACTTTCTGCTGCTGCTGATAATCCCCGCAGTGATGCACCATTACGGTCTACATTAGCGATATCTCGCAAACGATTCACACTAAACCGTTTACCCCAATAGCGAGATACCATTACCAAACAGGCGGCACCACAGTCAGAACCACTCTGCTGGGCAAAAAATGGATAGCGTCGGATTACCCGTTGCCATAAATGTCCCACTCGTTGCTTAGGATTGGGAAAATAGGCTTTACTAATCGTTTTGGGAGGTGTTGATGGGGGAGTCCCTGATGGGGTGATGGGCTGGGGTGGTGGAGTGGGCTGGGTGTCGGAGTCAACCAGTACTGAATTTTGCCTACGGGCGAGATCATACAGATGGTCTCGGATGCGAGGATATTTGCTAATTAGTGGAAACAACAACTCAGGGGTTAGATAGCAAAGCTGAAGATTCCGAGAAGCCCTCGCTGAGTAAGGCGAAAAGGATGCATCGGGAAAAAACGTCGATTCCCCAAACGAGTCTCCCTCTGTCAAGGTGGCAAATTTTTCCCCAGCACTGTTGAGTAATCTGACCTTGCCGGTAATCACGATATAAATACCAGCTTCCGCCTGTTCAGCTTGCCAAAACTGGCCGACTTTTGGTTCGATAAATTTTATCTGTTTGAGAATCCTGGAAAATTCGGCATCATTAAACGAATGCCCTAGGGTATCCCTCAGCTGCTGAGAAGAAATCGGGGCTAAATTTTGAACCATAATCCTCTAAACCTAAAAAATCTTCGAGGGAGAGTTAGCGATCTAGATGGCAGGGTCGCTATATCCAGGCAAAATCCTGTGGTAATATGAAGGCAATGTAAAGTGATGAAAAACTCACTGTCTTAATGCAGTCGCTCATGGGGGAAACCCCCAAGACCGCGCTGCATCGCTTTATTTTTGGGTTGCCATTCGAGCTTCATACCGAAACAACAGACTTTTTGTAGGGTTTTGCCAGCACCAAACTAATCAATAAAAGTATGACGGTTGCGGTGCGACAAGGCGCGAGGTTCCAACGCCCACGGGAAATCGCACCAAGAGAAAGGCGCGAAATTAAAAATTGAAGTAAACCCAAAGTTGCTCATAACAGCCTGCCGGATGTAGGAGTCTGTTGACAGGGTTAAAGTCAAGGTGGTGTTAACCCTTTGGCCCTGGGATAACCACATAATAAACACGGTTTTAACCCGTTATGATGTCAATATCAACCAATGTCAAGGGAATTAAATAACCAAGATGGAAGAAGAATCCTATTCTTACCGGTAGTCTCGGTATTATATAACACAAGATTGTTCTGTGAAAAGCGTTTTTACTATCGCTAGACAAAAAACCAAGACTATAAACGAAGCCAGTCAGCGGACTTTAGATCTGATACTTCAAGAGCATCCAGGTCCCGAATCGCAATCCGATTACTAGGCTGATTGAGATTGGTACTCTCGTTTTGTTGAACAGGTTTCCCTTTAGTAGACAGGCCCATTTGTTTCAGCAGCCGATTGACATGCTGAGGGGTTATTTTAATTCCCAACTCTTTCGCTAGATGTTTACTTAACCACCCCGCTGTCCAGCGCTCAAAGGCATAACCAAATTCTTTTGGGCCACGGCTGACCAGTTCTCGCAACCGTGCCAGATAGTGATCATTTACTGCTTTAGGGCGACCAATGGGATGATCATTCCAGTTATGGGCTTGACCCATACGAGCCATAAAAATCCAATGGCGTACTGTAGCGGCACAACACCCTAGCGCTTTACAAATTTGAACTTGGCTTTTCCCTTCATCCGCTAGCAGCATAATTTCGATACGCTGACGATACTGTTGTGGCAAATCGGATTGGAGGTTTTTTTGTAGCAGTTTGCGCTGAAACGGTGTCAAACAAAGACCTACAGAAATGCGTTCGCGTAGCGTGGCCGTAGGCCAATCGCTCTTGCTTTCGGATGTGGATTGATGGTGTGACATAGCTGTCATTGATTAGAAGTTGGCATAAGTAGGGACAAACAATCAGCAAAACTCTTCTTGATGCAGTCGCTTATGGGGGACACCCCCTCATGAAGGTGCACCCGTCGCTATAAGCTTGTTTTTATATGGGTTGTAAACACAGGTATTGCTGAAAAAGGCAAGAGGCAAAAGGCATGCATGCAAGAGGGGAAAGAGATCCAGAGTTTTATTGGACAATAAAAAAAGACCATACAGGTTTACATCTCAAATACAAAAGCTATAGTGGGACATCAAAACACAAATAAAAGCTAACTGTGTGGCCAATGTGGCGCGATTTTAATAAAAATAATTAATTTATGTTGATTTTTGTATAATAAAGTGATAAAGGCATCCTGAATCTTTAAGACAAAAGGAGAGCAATTTAAGGACAGCAATTTGATGAGATGGTGCTTGCCCATATCCTCCTGATTGGCCTTTCGGCCACGCTACGCGATCAGTAGTGGGCGAATCTAATTTGCCTATCTGAGCTGATGGGCAGATAGGGGCATGGGGGCATGGGAAGAGGTATTGACGTTTTTCCCCCAATACACTGTATGAGTGAATTTAAATTCTGATTAGCTTAGGGATTGATCCTAAGTGAGCCATAGGTCATGGAGAAAAGATGAAGGATGAAGGGTAAAGTATCAAGTATGAAGTATCAAGGGTGAAGTGGAGCGATAGAACCTATGGCTCCTATGTTGATTAGACCCAATTACCAATCACCAATTACAATCAATGTCTAAATGAAACATGGACTTGATGCCTACGCTCACTTGGACTCCCCCATCCACAGTTGGGAACCTCGTGCCAAGCTAATTGCCCTATTGACCCTAATTTTCGCGTTTTCCTTTGTACAGCATTTGATAGTGCTACCAGGGATGGTGGCTCTGACCGTAATTTTTTATCGAGTCTCTCGTCTGCCACTGTCTTTTCTGTTGAATCGGTTGCGCTATCCGGGATTGTTTCTGTTAGGGATCACACTGCTACTCCCCTTCACAGTAGGCACTACCGTGATCATCCAGCTTGGTCCAATCGCCGTGCGACAGGAAGGACTGCTAACCCTAGTGCTGATTGCCACCCGTTTCCTATGTATTCTCACCATTAGTGTGATTTTATTTGGTACTGCACCGTTTTTGACCAACATCAAAGCTATGCGATCGCTTGGTCTGCCCTCACTCCTAGCGGATATGACTCTGTTGTCTTACCGCTATATGGAGCAATTTAGTAACGACCTAGCTAAAATGAAGCGGGCAATGCAGCTGCGAGGTTTTAGTGCCAAAAGACCAAAGCTTTCATGGCAGGAATTTGGACGTCACCCAGTGGGTTCGCTACTGGCATCCTTCGTTGGTAGTTACCGTAACCTGAGACTTTTAGCGTCCCTAACCGGAACACTTTTGGTGCGCAGTTACCAGCAATCCCAGCAAGTCTATAAAGCGATGATTTTACGAGGGTATAGTAACACCTCTCAATTTATGGTTTCTGAGGGTTCTGGTGTGACAAGAGAGACTAGAACACAGAGCTTTTCATTACCGCTTCCTAGGGTAAAGGGTAGGTCGTCTAGTACAAACACTGTTAGTTTGCACCACTACATTGCTCTGGGAGTCACTACCTTAATTTCAGTAGGATTTGTGATCGCAGAAATTCTGTTAACAGAAGCATGACCGAAGCGAATTCAGACTAATCAATGATGACTAATTCATGGTAATCAAATCAAGGTAATATTGATTCCGGTTAACGACTTATAAGTTTAGGGTTTGGGTTGGGGTTTTGTTAATTTAAATTTAATAACATTAACACTTAAATTAACACTTAACAAAATTCGCTCACCCCGACTATAAGTGATTAGCCGTAATTAATATGGGTGCTGAATTCATCCTAGCCTACACCGAACGCTATCATGCGAACCGACTTCATCCTTGGCCTTTCGGCCACGCTACCCGAACAGACTTCATCCTTCAGACTTTTACCGTGACCCAGCAAAAACAAGAATTTTTTTACCGAGAAGATTACATTGAACCCTATCAGTCACCTACTTCCTTACACTACGCCCTTGCCATTGATAGTCTGTATTTTTCCTACCCAGACCAACCGGATAGTTTACGCAATATCAATCTCACCATTAAGCCAGGGGAACGGGTAGGTTTGATTGGTCCAAATGGTGCTGGTAAAACTACCCTATTTCTGACCATCTGCGGCATTTTAAAACCAACTAGGGCAAGAGTGATGCTGTTATTTGGCAAACCTGTGGTAGCGGGTGAGTTTCGCCCAGAAATTGGTTTGGTGTTTCAGAATCCCGATGACCAGTTATTTTCCCCTTCGGTCTGGGATGACGTAGCCTTTGGACCAGAGAATATGGGGTTACCAACGGTTGAGGTTGAACAGCGAGTTCAAGAAGCCCTATCCCTGACGGGTGTGGAACACTTAGCGGCTCGAGTTCCCCACAACCTGTCTGGGGGTCAGAAGTGTATGGTAGCGATCGCAGGGGTTTTAGCCATGGGTCCATCCCTAGTGCTTTACGATGAACCCAGTGCCAATCTTGACCTTCGTTCTCGGCGTCGCTTGATTAGCTTTTTGAAAGGATCCCAGGAGACAATACTGATTTCCTCCCATGACCTAGAACTGATTTTAGAAGTATGCGATCGCGTTTTGCTACTTGACGAAGGACAAATTATTGCTGACGGTCATCCTCAACAAGTGATGGCTAATCAGCAGCTGATGGAGGCTCATGGTTTGGAAAAGCCTCACTCTATAGTTTCAGTTATCAGTAATCAGTGACAAGTTAGTCGTTGACAGTTGACGGTTGATTGTTAACCGTCAACAATGATTAACTGTTTCAGGATGGTGCTAGAGTAATTCAATTACCTTCCCCACTGAAAAACTGCCGCTCCCCAAGTCAATCCTGCACCAAAGCCGGAGGTAGCTATAATATCTCCTGATTTAATTTTCTTAAGCCGCACTGCTTCATCCAACACTATAGGTATAGAAGCTGCTGAGGTATTACCATATTGGGCGAGATTACTTAGAAGCTTGTCTTCAGGAATCTTAAGACGTTGGGCAACTGCATCCAGAATCCGCTGATTAGCTTGATGCAAGACCAGCCAATCCACCTGTTCAGTGCTGAGATCAGCTCGGAATAATGCTTTTTCAATCACTTCTGGTACCTTTTGCACCGCAAAGCGATAAACCTCTTTGCCACTCATGGTAATGGGCTGATAAGTCCCTTTACCAACAGTCAAACCCTTGACAATTTCCTGCTGTTGTGATTTATAGGCTAACTGAAGACAGCTATTTTGGGTACCATCACTACACAGTGCAAATCCCAGTAAGCGATCGGATTGATTTCCCTGCAAAACTACAGCCCCAGCACCATCTCCAAATAGTACACAAGTACTTCGGTCTGACCAATCCACCCACCTTGAGAGAATATCGGCACCAATTAGTAAGACATTTTGGTAAACGCCAGTGCGGATAAATTGGGACGCTGTAGCCAGTCCAAAGACGAACCCTGAGCAGGCTGCGGTTATATCAAAGGCAACTGCTTTTGATGCTCCCAGGAGTGCCTGAACTTGATTAGCACTGCCAAACAGATCATCCGGGGTTGAGGTGGCTAGGATAATCATATCTAGGTCATCAGGAGCAATTCCAGCCATAGCGATCGCATTCCTTGCTGCCCCAGTAGCCATCTCACTTAGACTCCCTTGTGCATGCACCAGATGCCTTTGCCGAATTCCGGTACGGGTGGTAATCCACTCATCCGATGTATCAACCATTTGGCTTAGTTGATGGTTATCGAGGGTAACCTCTGACGCTGCGGAACCGCTTCCGGTAATAGCAATGCCTGTTCCTAGTTGATTCAAGGCTATTCTCCATCAGTTGCATCCCATGTTTTTCTCTTCCCAAGTTCGCTGCTTAGGGAGAAGGCGGAAAGACTGGTGATTGGTCAATCTTGCCATCAATGCCACACTCAACTATAGCACACAAGCCTTAAACAACTATGTTGTGAGGCTTGTGGGACGCTCAAGCTAACAATCTGCCATTATCACGGAACCCTCTTGTAATTACCGTTATCGATCGCCACCCTAATACGGTGGGCAATTCCGCTAAGGAATTCTAACACGAGACTTGATCAGCTAGTCAAAGTTTAGTCCCCATGCTTGACACTCTTAAGGTTAACGGTTAACCATAAACTTTCAACCGCCAACGGTCAACCGTCAACAAAAAAACAGTTGCGCTAATGGTAGCCTTGAAATGCTGATCAGTCGATCATGCCTTACTCCTCACTGCTGGAATTAGTAGCCACTGATTTCTTAGACTTTTTGAAGTGATTAGCTTTAATCCGCTCTAGTACTCGGTGATCAATGGCTTCTTGAGCCAACCGAATGGCGTTAAAAATCGATGGGGCTTGGGAGCTACCGTGACTAATAATACAAATTCCTGCCACCCCCAAGAGTAGAGCACCGCCATGTTCGGCATGATCCATACGCTGCTTAATCCGCTTCAAGTTGGGTTTTAACAACGCTGTACCTAGCTGACCTTGTATCCCTTGAGGCAGTTCTTCTCGGATAATTTGCAGCATCACCTCCCCTACTGCTTCGGCAAACTTGAGCAGTATATTGCCCACAAAGCCATCGCACACAATTACATCAAACTGACCTGAGAGTACATCTCTACCCTCAGCATTGCCAATAAAGTTTATTCTGGAATTCTTTCGTAGCAGTTGATGAGTGCGGATGGCCAAATCATTGCCTTTACACTCTTCCTCACCAATGTTTAGCAGACCCACCTTAGGCTCTTCCATGCCCAAGACATACTTGCTATATACTGACCCCATGATGGCAAACTGCTCTAGATATTTAGGGCGACAATCCACAATTGCCCCCACGTCCATTATCATCACTGGCTTGCCAGCCATGATGGTAGGAAACACTGCGCCAATTGCGGGACGGTCAATCCCTGGCAGACGCCCTAAGCGCAATAGAGCCGCTGCCATGGCTGCCCCAGAGTGCCCAGCACAGACTACAGCGTCAGCACGTCCTTCCTTGACTAAGTCCATGGCTACGTTAATAGAAGCGTTGGGCTTACGCTTCAAGCTCACCAAGGGTTCTTCACCCATGGCAACGACACCATCAGCAGCTACAATTTCTATCTGACTTGATCCGTGGTGTTGGGCAATAGAGGATCTGATTTGCTCAGGATCCCCTACCAACAATACCTCTACCCCTAACTCAGCTTGTGCTCTAATAGCTCCAGCAACTATTTCATGGGGGGCATAATCCCCGCCCATAGCGTCTATTGCGATTCGTGCGCCAGTCGATGCCATTGCTCAAAGTTTATAGAAACCTTCCACATCTTACCAGAACCATTACCTGGAATAGTAAACAATGTGATCTGTTTAACTTGAGATTTGGGACCCGAAAGACTTGCATGGTGACATGTTCTCAACAGAACTGTTCAGATACATTTAACCCGGTAATTCCGCCCCATAGCCGGAATCCGTGTATAGCACGTCAATTAACAATTGACGAGGAGGTATCTGTGTTGGCTTTGCCGGAAAATCCCAAAAGCGCTTTTGCTTACAGCCAATGCATTTACTACAGAACAACTTAACTGTTGTTTGATACAACAATTGCTCTTAGCTCGATTATTGCTTAGGTCGTCTTGATCAGCAGACTCCCAAATCTCAAGCTTCTGTGGCTGTTAAGACAATTATACCAGATAAACCCTACGACAAACCGGAAACTTCCTGAGAATCATTGATTAGGACTTAACAGTAGCAGCATTCAGTATCTAAAATAGAGCAGCCTCAAGAAACAAATGTGGTGTAGTGAATGCTAAAACAACTTGCTGCTGGGATGCTGGCCGGTGCGTTTGTCGTTATATCTGTGAAACTTTGGAGAATTTTGCAACCCATCAACCTTGATCAAGCTCAACTGATGGCTTGGCGGGATACCCCCTTGTTTACCTTGCCAGCTGAACCAGACCCGTCTGCTGAAGCGATTGTGGCTGAATTCATAGAAAAATGGCGTGTTCAAGGTTCAGCAGTTAAGCAAGGAGTATGGATTCAATCGGGACTGACTAGACTGGCGACCCACCGGGGAAATGTTCCAATACCCGCAGCTTCAATCACGAAAATTGCCACTAGTCTAGCGGCATTACAGCAATGGGGACCAGCTCATCAATTTGAAACTAGAGTCAGTGCCACCGGAATAGTTAAAGATGGGGTATTGCAGGGAGATTTGGTAATTACTGGTGGTAGCGACCCGTTTTTTGTGTGGGAAGAAGCGATCGCATTGGGTAATAGTCTAAATCAACTGGGAATCCGCCGGGTCACTGGGAATTTAGTCATCATTGGCAATTTCACTATGAATGATAAAGACAACCCAGAAATTGCTGGTGGGCATCTCTTGCAAGCTTTAAAATCCAGCAGCTGGTCTTGGCAGATTCTCCGCCAGTATCAATCCATGCCCAAAGGAACCGAGAAACCCCAATTAGAAATTGCTGGTAATGTAGTCGTATCTGATACTCCCATTCCGAAGCAAGAATATCTGTTACTCCACAAGTCTTTGCCCCTGGTAGATATTCTTAGAGAGATGAACATCTACAGTAACAACGACGTATCTCAGATGTTGTCTCAAGCCATTGGCGGTGCTCAGACAACCGCTCGGTTGGCGGCTAGGTCAGCTGGTGTACCCGGTAGCGAAATTCAGTTGATTAATGGCTCTGGCTTAGGTATGGAGAATCGAATTTCCCCCCGTGCTGCTTGTGCTATGCTCATGGCTATTGAGCGCTTTTTACAGCCTTACCAGCTTAATCTTAGGGATGTCTTCCCCCTAGCTGGACGGGATACTAAGGGGACCATGCTCGACCGTAACATTCCCCCAGGGGCTGTGATTAAAACCGGAACTCTCAGAGAAGTTAGTGCTCTAGCTGGTTTTCTCCCAACACGCGATCGCGGTTTAGTGTGGTTTGCCATCATTAATGGTGGCAACGATATCCTAGAATTTCGGGCAAAACAGGATCAGCTACTGCAACGCCTGTCTGTCGAGTGGGGTGCCCTTACCCAAAAGAGTAGCAATCAAACCCATAAACCATTGATCATTGGTGATCCCAAGCGTATTGAAAAAATCAGCAGTACCGTGCTGATTGAAAATCAAAAATAGCAAATAGATATCGAGTTGGCTTGAAATTTTGTTGACGGTTGAAGGTTGACGGTTGACCGTTGACGGTCAACCTTCAACAGTTAAGTTCAAGGGTTGAGCAACGGCTCCAAAGCCAGTCTCAGCAATAAATTAATTTAGCTGTCCGGCAAAATTAATCCCACACCTAATGCGTAGCATTAGGTGTGGGATTAATTTTGCACAGGGTATTATAAAATTGCTATAATATATGTACTGATAAACAAAGCCGTTCGCGTAGCGTGGCCTACGGCCTTAAATGCTGGTTTGTCAGCCACTTACGTGCCTAAAAAATAGAACTTATTGTATTGTTCCGGTGGGTCGGGGCATCCCGTGTCGTTAATAAAGCTTACCGAGTATCCGTTCGCGCCCCGCGTCGGCGAAAGCCGATAGTGATGGCTGGAGTTGGTAAGAAGCCCACACTGTAATCTTCGATGAGCGTGTGGGAGTATGTCACGTTATAGTCAACCTTGGCCAAAAGGCCACGGGTTCGCGTTCAACCTTTAACCTTAAACTTTCAACTTTCAACCAGATCAAGGAATAATTTCTGTTACCACTCTTTCCCCAACACCACTAGTTACTAAAATATCTTGAGCTTCCAGGTTACCCACTGCTTTATCACCAGTCGTATTAAATTGGGGTGAAACTTGTTCATATATTACATTACCTGAGGCTTCCATCTGTTGGGTGGGGATATCCCAAGTTAGCTGATTAGCGTATAGTTTGGATTGCTTACGGCTTCCCTCCCCTTGTACTCCTCCAGTTAATCTAACTACTTTCTTGCCCAAATCTACCCGTCCCCTGTTAGCTGTTACCATCACTTTCTCCTGCTGGTGAACAATTCTAACCGGCTGATCGGACACAACAGTTTTATCATTCAAATTCCAAACTGCTGAATTACTCGATATCACGACCGGTGGTTCAACCGAAGTCAACTGCACATTTTTCTTGAGAGTTGCTATATTTGCCTTAAGGTTTACCTCAGAATTGTCTGCTTCCACTCGTTCTGTTACTACCTTATTTTTATAGCGCTCAATAAATATCCTTTTGTTACCAATTACCTTCTGTTGTTCGATTTGCCAGAGCAAACGTTCCGTTTTCATTTGCAAGTTTGGGTCTTTCGATATGGCTGCTACTTGACCAATTAATTCCAAATTCTGGGTGCGACTTAAGTAACGCCCTTCTTTTGCGGATGCTTGTAGTTTAGGGTGATTACCTTTAACGTTATTGCGGATAACTAACAAATCTTCCTTAGGTTTCCACTCAGACTCATCACCTCGTAACACAGCACCATTACGGGGATCTGTAGCCGTGACCTGACCTTTGAGAAACACTATCTCACCATTCTCTAGGATTTCCCCACTCTGGGCTGAGACCTGTAAGATCAGTTTCCCATCTTGATACAAATCCCCATTGGGTTTCTCAATGTAAGCGATTTTTCTATCTGGAGAGTAAGTCGCTTTATCTCCAGTAACTTTCCATAGAGGACGACCTTGCTTATCTGACTGATCTAGAGTGACGTTTTTAAAGACTAGACTTCCTTCAATTTTTTCAGTAACGTTAGTGTCTTCCTGAACTTGATTTAATGGCTTCGGCTCACTCTTACAGCCAGATAATGAGTAAACCATGAAAATCAAAATAAAAAATTTAAGACATCTCTTGGAGTATAAAAACATATGGCTTAAGAGCGTGTGGTTAGGATAAATGACTATAAAATAATCGATACAAAGCTTAATCATAAAGACTTGTATCGATTTAAAAAAGGAATTTTTATAAAAATTGCTTACTAGGAAACGCTATAGTAGTTATTACTAGTTATTAGAAGTTTTTATAACCTCTATAGTTCCTGGGGGGCGACAAGCCCCCCAAAGTCCTTGTCAGCTCTAGGTTTAAGGTCACTATCATCCCAAACTATACCTAGACAATCATGAGCATATTTTCAATGACTGAGAACTCAATCCCTGATTCTTTCGTCCAAGTGGTCGAAAAATCCGGTTGATAAGTTGGGTAACTGAATTGACGCGCATCATGACCAGATAAGGATTATAGCCTACCTTTCACCCCCTCAGCGCTCGGCAGAATATTTTCAATGACTGAGAACTCAATCCCTGATTATTTCCTTCAATTTGGATATAAGTTTTGTAACTGAATTGACCAAACCCAGATGAGTTAATGATTATAGGCGATCTGTTACCCCCTCAGCTATACTTGACGTAGTTGCTTAGCTTTAAGTTTTTAGATGTTTTACCCTACTCCATGAATAAGGTCTGTATGTCAACTATAGGAGGGCAAAGCATCGGACATAAACTATAGGGTTTCAGCCACTAATTACTGCCCGAATGCTACAAGACATGAGAAACAAACGCCCACACACCTACATCGTAGTTTCGACCCCATCAGACAGACCATAATCACCAATGACAATGACTAATGACTAATGACGTAAGTATTCAGCCGTCAGCTCTCAGCCGTCAGCCGTCAGCCGTCAGCCGTGAGCTAAAAGCTCACGCTGCGCGAACAGCCGTCAGCCGTCAGCAGACTTAACTGAGATTAAACGAATGCTTACCTCTTTCATTCAAAAGCACCTCAAGTAGCAACTCAAGTAGCGCATTAGCTGATAGCTGATAGCTGATAGCTGATAGCTGAATGCTTACCTAATGACTAATCACTAATCACTAATCACTAATCACCAAACTATTTGTGCTGTTCATCCATCACATTGAACCCAGACAACGGACGGTAAGTATAGTTTTGTTTGGGTGTTTTTTGGATACTTTCTTGGATGGTATCAAGGTCAATATAGCGGTCGGCTACATTAATTAGACTGTCACTGGTCATGGAGCGTAGGCTGACCACCTCAACCCGAACTCCCCGATAACTTACAGAATCCACTGCATAGGCAAGATCGCCATCTCCACTGACTAGAACTGCTGTGTCGTAGGAACCCACTAGTGCCATCATGTCAACAGCAATTTCTACATCCAGATTCGCTTTTTTTGAGCCATCTGGTAGCTGCACTAAATCTTTGGCAATTACTCGGTAGCCATTACGACGCATCCAAAGCAGAAAGCCCTGCTGCTTCTCATTAGTACGATCAACACCAGTGTAAAAGAAAGAGCGTAGTAGCCTAGACCCTGCTGTCAAACGACACAATAGCTTAGTGTAGTCAATTTCAATCCCTAGTTGAAGGGCAGCATAAAATAAGTTTGAACCATCGATAAAGATGGCAACACGACCACGGTTTTCTAGGACTTGTTCAGGTGTAAAAATTGGGTCATGATTATAATGGCTCAGCATTTTTATTATACCTCTTTGTTAAAAAAAAATTAAAAAACTTTTTACTTAATCAGCATTAAGGTAAGATGCCGATTAAGTTTTTGGTTAATAAGACGGAACCAAATTAGGCGAGTTCCAGTCGTGCAAATACCGGTTTGGGTTTTCCTAGCTTCTGGTTTTGAGCTAAAACCCCCCAAGATGCATGGGATACATAGGGCGCAGCCAAAAAGATGTGTTCTTTTTGGCTAAAGTCGATGGCAAAACCTAGTTGTTGGTAAATCTCCGTACTAATACTGGGAATAATCGGTGATAAGAGATAGGCAGCTAAGCGCACTGACTCTAAAACTGTATATAACACTTGTTCAACCTCTTGCTGTTTTCCTTGTTTATACAAGCTCCAGGGAGCTTGCTGATCTAGAAATTTGTTACTGGCTCGAATCAGAGTAAATATTTTTTGGCAAGCTTGGCTAAACGCTAGGGATTCATAAGCCCTAGCGACTTGTGAACCGAGATCTAAGCCAATTTCGAGCAGAGGATTGACCTGTGAAATATCTGAGCCAGTTAAACCTGGAACAATACCTTGACAATACTTTTTAGCCATTCCCAAGGTGCGATTGAGCAAATTACCTAGGTCATTGGCTAAATCGGCATTGACGATATCGATAAAACGGGTTTCACTAAAATCCCCGTCTCGCCCAAATTCAATCTCTTTTAGAAAATAATAGCGAATTGCATCAGCACCGTATTTATCTACCAACTCCACTGGGTCTAGGGTATTGCCTAGACTTTTTCCCATTTTTTGACCATCTTTGGTCAGAAAGCCATGACCAAATACTTGACCTGTAACAGGTAGAGAGGCTGACATTAACATGGCAGGCCAGTATACAGCATGAAAGCGCAGGATGTCCTTACCGATAAGATGTAAATTGATCGGCCACCATTTTTGTAAGGCATTATCAAGGGTTGGTTCACTATCGGGATCCAATAGGGCAGTGACGTAGCCTAGTAAGGCATCAAACCAGACATAGATGGTGTGGCTGGGATCAACCGGTACTGGGAAGCCCCAATCGACATTCAATCGCGAAATCGAAAAATCCTGTAGTCCCTGACTGACAAAACTCAACACTTCATTACGGCGACTTTCCGGTTGGATAAAATCTGGTCGCTGTTGGTAAAGTTCTTCTAGCTGTTTTTGGTATTTAGATAGCCGGAAAAAGTAGTTTTGCTCATCCCGCCACTCCGCTTCTTGATTGGGGTGAATCGAGCAGCGGTTTCCAGCTAGGAGTTCCCGTTGCTCTTTGAATTCCTCACAGGAGACACAGTACCAGCCTTGTTGTTGACTCAGATAAATGTCACCATTATCCCAAACCCGCATGAAAAATTCTTTGACAATGGCTTGGTGGCGGGTAGCGGTAGTGCGGCTGAAACGGTCATACTGGATATTGAGCTTTTGCCAGAGGACATCAAATCCAGCAGCTATCTTGTCGCAATGTACTTGAGGATCTACCCCTTGAGTTTCAGCAGTCCGCTGAATTTTTTGTCCATGTTCATCTGTGCCAGTAATTAACAGTACGTCTTTGCCCTGTAACCGTTGAAAACGAGCTACTGCATCAGATGCCATGGTGGTATAGGCACTGCCGATATGGGGTAAGTCGTTCACATAGTAAAGGGGTGTTGTAATGGCAAATGTATTTTTAGTAGTATTCGTATGAATCATATGAGTGTTAAAAACGCCCTCCAGCCAACTGATTTAACTTATTTAAGTGATTTTTAACGTAGTGTATGCCTACTAGTATTAATTTTAGTTGTTACTTTATGTAGTATTTATCTAATCAGATTTACTTAAGTTTTAACCTTTTCTAAAAAGTATCTGTCGCTACTTTTTAGTTTACGTTACTCAAAATTGTTTATTCTCTTGTAACTCATTCCACGTATTTTAGTTGTGGGGTTTGGAGTCATTAGTCCTTAGTATGTTACTCATGAGTAAGGACTAATGATAAGCAGCCGATGAGTTATCCCACTGCCTTGAAGGAATGGAATCAAGGCCACCTTCTGTCACTTGATTATAAGGAAAATTAATTATTAACATAAGTTAGTAGTCTAGTTTAGATTTAACAGGCTTTTTCTACTACTGGCTTAATGCCTAATGTGTCAAGCTACACACTTGTAGTCACTGGCAGTCTATCACCATTAGTTGTGTTGCACCTGATTATCTCTACTTTAAGGCATCTGTCAATAGATAGAATTTTAAAACAATGTTAAGAAATGTTAATTTAGATTAGAAATTGATGACTGAAACTGATGTCTGACCATCTTCCCCTACAGCTTTATGATGCGCTGCTTGCTGCAATGGGAAGACAAATGTTCCAATATCGATGAGGATCCCATTCCTCATAAATCTGCCGTTGTAGTAGTGAGCAACCATCGTGGCTTTCTAGATGTCCCGTTGTTGATGGTAGCCTTAGGGCAACCAATCCCCATTGCTTGTGATCATTACATCGGACAAGTACCAGTGATGCGGGTGGGTTGTCCAGCAGATGGGTTGTTTCCCTCTAGAAAAACCAGAACATAGACTGTGGACGTTTTTACAACAGGCAAGTCCGTTTCTCGAACATAATCATTGGGTTGGGGTGTTTATAGTCCGAGCCCAACCAATGGTGAATTTGACTCAGCCTTTGGCAATAGGTAAGTTTTATAAAGGCTTTGCCCACTTAGCTTTGTGGACATCAGTTAAACAGGCAGCGCCGCGCCTATTAGCGATCGCTTCCCAAGAAAAAATCGTACACTCAGTGATACCGCTGCGATGGTTAGGTTTGTTTGACCGATCTGAACCCCGATTTGAACAAATGGGTTGGCATCCGATGGTTATTCATCGTTGTGTGGCAGTATTAGTTCGACATTGCTATTGGATTACAGATAAACAGCGGAACTATCAAGGGAAATAGATTGTGTGGTCCATTACTAAGAGGTTGTCTGAGAAGTCTCATTTGCTACATTCAAGCCCCCTAAATCCCCCAATTTTGGGGGACTTTTACCAACAAATGGATTCTTGTTCCCCCCAGAATTGGGGGGCTAGGGGGGCAAAATTCAGTATCAAAAAACTTTTCAGATATCCTCTAAGACCTGCCGGTATTAAATTGCTAGGTTACTACAGGGGATCAAGGATAAAGTATGAAGTATCAAGTATTAAGCCTCAAGGATAATATGGGCTTGTTAGTGTCTCACTTATGGTTGACTAAAAACTTGAGCCATTACCATAATTTAAACTACCTATTTTATCTATGGTTTTGCACATATTATCATCCCAATAAAATTGACTAATACTTCAATTAATTAGCGGGTTTAATAGGAATAATTATTCGTTATAATTACGCAAAAAAAAATGTTGATATCTATAATAATTAATTATGAAAATAAACAATACCAAAAGTTAATATTTATCCGTGTTTATTGACTCCGTGATAGTTTAATTGGTGATTATCCACTATTTGTTTATTTACCAGGGATGGTTCTAACGGGTGAGCTGTTGGCAGTACAGACTAAACATTTAGAAACTGCTTTTGATGTGCGTTATTTGGCGATCCCAACGGATGATTTAAGCAACTCTCAGAAGTTGGCAGGGGTAGTGGTTAACCTGATTGAAGCGGAACTCAACCAGGGAGCTTCACAGGAGGTTTATCTGTGTGGCAAGTCGAAAGGAAGTCTGTCTGGCTTTGAAAGTAGCTCTGAAAACCCCCCATAGGATTGAGCGGATTATTTTGAGTAATCGAGCTACTTCTTTTAACCAACGACCTTTCTTAATGCAAAGCGCGAGTGGGGAAGGGCTGCATCAAGACAAGGCTCCCCTCTCCTTACGGTAATTGATTTGACCGCGCTGCATCGCTGAAAGCCCAGTGGAAACCCCCACAGGTCGGCGCTGCCTCCCTTTGACCTCACTGGCTCCCCTGTTCCGAAGCTGCATCGCTAGCTTAAATAGGGGGCACAATTGATCTGCTGGCTCCGGTGAGTAGGTCTATCAAGCATCAGCCTTGGGACTTTTGCGGTTCTGATTAACGTTAGGCAGAACTGTTTCCCCAAAGGAAAGATGGTGGTGCTTCCCCAGAGTGGTAACCCCTGCCTAATCGAAACAGAGGTTAACCTGTAGAAGATTATCAGCTTCACAATTGAAAACCCCTGTGCGTCCCAGAAGCAGAAGGGGATGAAAACTAGTGGCGGAGGGTGACTCCCCTCGTGACGAGAGTGATTTTCCTGACATTGAGTCTAGTTTATGATATGAAGCTCTAATCTTAACAAATCTTTATGATTGAGCCATTCTACCTTATACTACCAAAAGACAGTAGAAAGGAGAGAAAACAAGTATGTCGGAGGCCATCAAGCCGCTGACAGTGCCCAAGGAGTTCCTGGGTGCCCCGGATAAGTTTAACTTAACGTTACTCATGTTTGTGGCGGCGATCATCTTGGTGGTCTGTTCCACCGGTGGTTACTGGCTTTGGGATTTGCCTAACGCTTGCTGCTTTAGCATTAATGTCCTTGCCTTACACATGGTAGGAACAGTCATTCACGATGCCTCTCACCATGTTGCCCACAAAAACCGTTACGTCAATGCCCTAATGGGTCATGCTAGCGCCCTGATGTTAGGTTTTACCTTCCCAGTGTTCACGCGGGTTCATATGCAGCATCATGCCAATGTTAACGATCCCGAAAACGATCCCGATCATTTTGTTTCTACTGGTGGTCCGCTGTGGTTAATTGCAGTTCGCTTCTTTTATCACGAAATATTTTTTTTCAAGCGCCGTTTGTGGCGTAAGTATGAGCTATGGGAGTGGTTTTTTAGCCGTCTATTCATCGCCATCATCATATATCTTGGTTGTCAATACGGCTTTTTAGACTACATCATGAACTATTGGTTTGTGCCGGCATTAGTTGTAGGTATAGCGCTAGGATTGTTCTTTGACTATTTGCCCCATCGTCCATTTAAAGAACGTGATCGCTGGAAAAATGCTAGAATTTACCCCAGTCCCATCATAAACCTGCTAATTATGGGACAAAATTATCATCTAATTCATCACCTGTGGCCGAATATACCCTGGTACAAGTATCAGTCCGCCTACCGTGCTGTTAAACCCCTTTTAGATGAAAAAGGTTGTGATCAATCTCTAGGACTCCTGGCCCAAAAGAGTTTTTGGAACTTTGTATACGACATCTTTTTAGGAATTCGTTTCCACCGCAAATCATCTGATAGACAAACGGAATCAACCTGAAAATGCTTTTATTGATGGTTGACCATTGACGGTTGACCATTGATACATTTCAGTCAATAAAATCCCATGCCTGTTAATTGTTAATTGTTAATTGTTAATTGTTAATTGTTAATTGACCATTGACCATTAACAATTTTCTTTTGACTAATGACTAATGACAACTTGAACTTACCGCTGGCTAATTGCTAGGGGCAATCCCCATGCTTAGTATAAATAACCTGACAACTAACGGCTGACTTGAGCTAAGGTCCAATCAGGCCTTAAATTTTTTGCCTGACGTAAATAGGGATGATAAATTTCAAGTTGAGAAACAGGAGTGTTGATGTGGATTAAACACCGGATACAACGCTCTAGGCTACCCTCGACATGCATTTGTTGCACATCAAGTAAAGGAACATGATCCCAATTCGGACGTTCTCGTGCGATCGCAGCTGGAAATTTAGCATCCAAATCACGGGTCGTGGTGAAAATCGCACTAATAATTTCTTGATGGTCGATTTCATTATGAGCTTCGAGTTGATCTAGCAGTTCCATCACTGCTTCTCGAATCGCTGCTACTGTATTTTCTGAGGCAGTTGTTGCGCCTCGAATTGCTCTAACTCTCCAGTGCAAGGTAAGATCCTCCGAATTTCCCTGGGAGATTTGAGATCTTACACGCTTTGTGAAATCTCAAATCTCCATGTTATCTTATGGTCGGTACAACCATAGTGGCTGACCGCTAGTTGATAGTTCAAACTCTAACCAATCTATACCAACAGATATCTGAGATCTATTGCGAATAAGGTTACCCGGTAGCAAGCGACTCAACAATGGTTTGGGTTCTTCGATGGTGAAAGACTTGGTTTTCTCTGGGTCAAGACCCACCAATTCCGCTGCCCAGCAACGGGCATCTTCTTCAGTTCCCAGCCGATCAACCACCCCCAAGTTATGTGCTTGCTCACCAGTAAAAATCCTACCATCAGCAAAACTTTTTACTACATCTACATCTAGCTTGCGACTCTGGGCAACAGTTTGTACAAACTGCTGATAACTGGTATCGATCAACTCTTGAAGAATAGTTTTTTCCGGCTCAGTCAGTTCCCGGTCAAACGCCAATATATCTTTGTATGGACCTGACTTAATGACCTTAAAGGAAACACCGATTTTATCCAACAAGCGCTCTATATTGTTTCCCCGCAGAATCACACCAATACTTCCAGTGATTGTACCAGGGTTCGCTACTATATGTTCCGCTCCCATCCCAATGTAAACACCCCCGGATGCGGAGATATTGCCAAAGCTAGCTACAATTTTCACCTTTTCTCGCAACCGCACCAAGGCGCTATAGATTTCCTGAGAATCCCCCACTGTACCACCAGGACTGTCAATCCGTAATAGTAAGACGGGAAATTTCTTCTCTTCAACAGTTTTCAGGGCTTCGAGGACCCGTTTACGGGTACCACCAGCGATCGCCCCCGTGATTTCAATGCGAGCAATTTGTTTGAGAGATTTGCGTTTAAACGGCCAAGGCATAGGTGATTGTGAGTATCTAGTCTAGATTTAAGTGATTACTGGAGCTTGTATATATAGTTTGCATCATTTTATAAAACGGTTAGCTACTCAGGGGCTTTAAATAAATAAATAAATAAATAAATATATAAAGCTATACAAGTGTTTAACCAAATATGAAAAGCGGCTTTAAGCTGTCGCCCATTGAAATTGTATGTTATTGAAGTAAGCTCGAAAAACTCCAAAACTCACTACTGTGCTCCTGAGCCCCCTGCTCCTGAGCCAAGTTAATATCTAAAGTCAATATCTAAAGTCAATATCTAAATCAAATATATGACAGCTGCTTGAGTGTCGGTTATTTTCGTTATTCACTATAAATCAGGATTATGCAACTAAAAGCCAACACCATACTGTCACCAAGGTCACTACTAGGTTCACTACTGCTGATTTCCCCCTTTTTCCTATGGGGTACAGCTATGGTAGCCATGAAAGGGGTGATCCCTAACACAACCCCTCTGTTTATGGCTGGGGTGCGGTTAGTACCAGCAGGAGTTTTAGTATTAGGAGCAGCAACTGTGATGGGTCGTCCCCAGCCGAAAGGTGGGTTAGCCTGGCTGTGGATTAGCTTATTTGCCTTAGTCGATGGGGCAATGTTTCAGGGTTTCCTAGCCCACGGATTGGTTAGCACTGGCGCGGGTTTGGGTTCGGTGATGATTGATAGTCAACCCCTAGTGGTTGCCCTGCTATCAGGATTGCTCTTTGGTGAACTGATTGGACTTTGGGGTTGGTTAGGATTAGGATTTGGTATAGTAGGAATCAGCTTGATTGGCTTGCCGGATCAATGGATTCTCAGCCTTTTTACTGGCAACGCTCAAGCTATAGAATTAAGCTGGCAACAGCTGTTTGATCATGGGGAGTGGCTGATGCTCTTAGCATCCCTTTCCATGGCAGTAGGCACCGTAATGGTTCCCATTATCAGCCGCTATGCAGACCCAGTTGCTGCTGTTGGTTGGCACATGATCCTAGGGGGATTACCGTTATTTGCCCTCTCTAGCGTCATAGAATCCCAGCAATGGGTGAATATTGATGGAGTTGGCTGGATCGCATTAGCTTACTCCACTGTTTTCGGGAGTGCGATCGCATACGGTATATTCTTCTACTTTGCCTCCAAGGGCAATCTCACTAGTCTGTCTAGCTTAACCTTTCTGACACCAGTATTTGCCCTACTATTTGGGAATTTAGTGTTGTCTGAGGTACTCAGTTCCCTACAGTGGACTGGTGTGTGCCTGACATTGCTCAGCGTTTATCTAGTGAATCAGCGGGAACAAATAGCAACTCGGATCAAAGCAAGGCTGGCAAACAATAGCGGCTAGCCAGAGCGGAAAACTGGCAGTGGAAACAACAACTGAGTCTGAAGAAGGTAGTGCTAAGCTACCAGAAACCCAGCAGTGAAGCCGATTTGATACAATTGAGATTAATCGAGCCAAAATTCTGTTGCTCGAACGACTAAAGCACATGGGATTTAGCGTTGTGTGTTAAGTGCGTAAGCTAGAATTGGCGTTCACATTCGAGTCCTGTAGAATTTTATGACTCGCCATTGGTCTATCATACTTGTAGCTACCTGTTTGAACTGCCTAGGCTGGGTGCTGGGAAGCAGTCAAGCGGCGAAATTAGAAAAAGCGAACGCATTTTCAACCAACAACCTCCCTGACCCGTTGCTCATCGCTCAATCTCCCACTTCTGCCACAGAAACTGACCAACCAATTCTGCTCAAAGGGAGTCGGGGAAAAGAGGTGGCTCTTGTGCAAGCCAAGCTAAAGCATCTTGACTTCTACGATGGGCTTGAAGATGGTGTTTATGGTGAGGATACAGAGAAAGCAGTCGCTTTATTCCAAGAATCCGTTGGATTGAGAAAACTGGGTGTTGTTGATTCTGTTACTAGGAAGGAATTGGAGCAAGCCTACGCTGCTAAGACGACAACCACCAGCACGAGTTCAGCTCCAAAGTCAGGTGAATCAGTGTCAGCCGAATCGACTACTACGGAGCCTTCGACTCTGGAAAAGAGCCCGTCATCATGGTTGATCATCCCAGCCATCATCATGGCTGGTGGCGGTTTTTTGCTATTCAAGTGGCTGACTAAACCAAAACGACCCGTAGACTCAAAATTAGCGCCCTCCACAGAAAACCAAGCTAAACAAGATCCTAGAGTCAATAACCTCAAAGTCCAAGTGTCAACTGACTCCCAAAACCACCATCCTCAAAGGGATTATAACCATAGCGTTAGTTATGATGTCGCCAATCCTAGCAATCCTCAACCTCAGTCTTTAGCTGATTCCTTACATGTCAAAAAGACCACTCGCCTGACTAAATTTAGTATTGTTGAGGAATTAATCAGAGAATTAGAAGACCCAGATCCAAAAAAGCGACAACAAGCTATCTGGGAATTAGCCCAAAAGGGGGATTCGAGGGCAGTAAAGCCCCTAGTGGACTTAATGCTAGATTCTGATTCTAAGCAGCGTGGCTTGATTTTGGAAGCCTTATCCCAAATTAGCACCAAAACCCTCAAACCGATTAACAAAGCCCTAGCCATTTCTTTGCAGGATGACAACCCCCAAGTCCGGAAAAATGCGATTCGGGATGCAACGCGAATTTATGAATTACTAAATCAAGTCTTGCAGATGTTGCGTCACGCTACGGATGACCCGGATTCTGAAGTGCGAGAAACGGCAAAATGGGCAATCGAACAGTTTAATAAAATGCGCCCTGCCCCTAATCTGGATAGTTTGCCACCAGCACAAAATTACCTGAATTCATCGGAAAATAATTCAAACCATTACCAAGATAATAGCGACTAGTTAGGGAACTTCGGAACAGGTAATAAAAGTTTGATAACCTTGACTTACTGTGCTATAATCGGTAACAGTAAATAAAAATTTTCTAAGCTTTACTTACCGTGCTTTAAGATATTTCAAATAAACGTTTTGAAGTAAACGTTTGATTAATTAATTTTAAGTTTATACTTATAGTTTTGATGTAAGCATTCAGCCCTTAGCGGTCAGCCGTCAGCCTTGGCAAAAGGCCACGATCCGCGAATGGCTGAAAGCTTAATACTGATAGCTGAATGATAGCTGAAAGCTTAATACTGATAGCTGATAGCTGATAGCTGATAGCTGATAGCTTACGTTAATTTTAAATTAATGAGCCAATTAAATTCCCTGAAATTGCTATTAATTTCTACCCCAGTTGGTCCGTTGGGTTCAGGGTTAGGTGGTGGCGTTGAGTTGACTGTACGTAACATTGCTACGGAATTGATTAATCGGGGTCACAGGATCACAATTGTGGCAACAAAAGGATCTACAGCTTGGGGAATGCCTCTGGTAGAAATTGATGGTGTTCTGGAAACTAGTATTCAAACTCAAACAAGAGACACTCCTACTATCATCCCCCCATCCTCGGTATTGGCTAATATGTGGGACTATGGGCGACAAGTTCAAACCCACTATGACTTGATTGTGAACTTTGCCTACGACTGGTTACCGTTTTACCTAACCCCCTTTTTCCCTCGTCCCATTGCTCACCTAGTGAGTATGGGTTCATTAACCGAAGCGATGGATCAGATCATCGAACAAGTTGCCATTAATTTCCCTGGCACGATTGGGGTTCATTCAATGGCTCAAGGGGCAACATTTCCCTTCAAGAATCGCTGTCGTTGTTTGGGCAATGGCATTGATTTGTCTATGTATTCCTTTTGTGACTCCCCCTCACCGTGGCTCGGCTGGGTTGGTCGAATTTCTCCAGAAAAAGGCTTAGAAGACGCAGTGGCAGCATCAGATATAACGGCTATGCCACTAAAAATTATGGGTCTTATACAAAATAAACCCTATTGGCAGGAGATTCTCCAGGATTACCCCAATGCCCCTATAGAATACCTGGGTTTTCTCCCAACTGATCAACTCCAAAAACACTTGCGCCAGTGTCGAGCTTTACTGATGACGCCTCATTGGGTGGAAGCATTTGGTAATGTGGTAATTGAAGCCCTCGCTTGTGGAGTACCAGTCATTTCCTATGACCGTGGTGGATCAGCAGAAATTATCGAAGATGGTAAAAATGGCTTTTTGGTAGAACCGGATTCTGTGGAAGGCTTGGTAGAAGCCTTGGGAAACTTGGATAAAATTGACCGTCGTGAATGCCGTCGCCTCCTGGAAGTTAAATACTCTAATCAGGCCATGGGCGATCGCGTAGAGCAGTGGCTCTGGGATATTTTGAAGGACAGTGGTGATAGTTGCTAGTTCATTAAGATTTGTAAATAAAAGTAATTTTGTAGTTTTTGATACAGAATCTATGATATAGTTGTATATGTAAGGGAAGTGAATCCCATCAAAATCTTATATAAGCAATCGGAGAAAGGAAAATGTCTACTCAAGAAAAAGCTAGGGCTCTGATGATGAATCACCATCACATGATCAAAAATCGTCAGCAATCTATGCTCGGTCGCGTTGCTTCCGAAGTAGGACTAGATAGCTTAGATTCTGACTACTGGGGTACTATCCAAGGTAAACCCCATCCTAGTTTCCGCTCTACCTATGACCGTAGTCATGCTTCACTTAGCTAGTACTCTGTCAATATAGTTTTGGGTAGTGGTACACAATTCGTGATTTTAGCTACCGTTATCTTTAGCAGACGGTAGCCAAACCACTAAATCTTTAGCACTACCCATATTTCCATCAATGGCTGTGGGCATAGCCAACGATAGTTTTATTTTTTAGAACTCTGCACTTAAAGGAGTTCTGGGAAACGGAATTACATCCCGAATATTCCCCATACCAGTCATAAATTGCACCAATCGCTCAAATCCCAAACCAAATCCAGCATGGGGCACTGTACCATAACGTCGCAAATCCAAATACCACCATAAATCTTCTGGATTCATGCCCTGATTCTGAATTCGCTTCTCTAATATATCCAGCCGTTCTTCCCGCTGAGCACCACCGATAATCTCTCCAATCCTAGGCGCAAGCACATCCATTGCTGCTACAGTCTTTTGGTCGTCATTTAAGCGCATATAAAAGGCTTTAATCTCTACTGGATAATCCGTGACAATGACGGGCTTTTTAAACAACTCTTCGGCTAGATACCGTTCGTGTTCGGACTGCAAATCTACACCCCAATTTACCCCATACTCAAACTTACGATCCGTTTTCTCCAGTAATGCGATCGCATCTGTATAAGTAATCCGCTCAAACTGATTATTGATAATATTATCAGCAGTAGCGAGAACATTGTTATCGATCCGCTTGTTGAAAAATTCCAGATCTTCTGGACAGTTTTCCAAAACTGACTTAAATACATGCTTGAGAAAGGCTTCTGCTAAATCCATATCCCCCTTCAAATCGCAGAATGCCATCTCAGGCTCGACCATCCAAAATTCTGCTAGATGGCGAGAGGTATTAGAATTCTCGGCTCGGAATGTAGGACCAAAGGTGTATACATCCCGAAATGCCATTGCCATGATTTCTGCTTCTAATTGACCACTGACGGTCAGGTAAGTCGGTCGTCCAAAAAAGTCCTGAGTATAATCGACTGCTTGATTATCGGTTTTGGGGATGTTCTTTAAGTCTAGGTTAGTGACACTGAACAACTCCCCTGCTCCTTCACAATCACTAGCGGTGATAATTGGGGTATGAACCCACAAGAAACCTCGTTCTTGAAAAAACTGATGAATGGCATTGGAACAGGCATTCCGCACTCGGAACACCGCACCTAGGGTATTGGTACGCGATCGCAAATGGCTAATGGTGCGCAAAAACTCAAAGGAGTGGCGTTTCTTCTGTAGGGGATAATTGGCATCTGCTTCCCCATATACTGTCACCGAGGATGCTTTTACTTCAATTCGCTGTCCCTTGCCAAGAGATTCTACTAGTATACCAGTGACTTCTACTGATGAGCCAGTATTAAGCCGTTTCAGGATAGTCTCATAATCCGACAAGTCTGGATTGAGCACTACCTGTAAATTTGCCATGGAGGAGCCATCGTTGACTTCCATAAAGGCAAAGTCCTTTAATTCCCGTTTTGTGCGTACCCAGCCTTGGATGGTCAAAGACTGATCTGGTTGACCATTGCGCAAAACTTCAGCAATCCGTCGAATTTCCATAGCTTTCCCCAAAATTCTGAGAGAATTGTAAATCTTTATAAATTAACTGGTGGTCTTTAGCTCCAAAAATCTAAGTAAATATACTTATTAAGAGCTTTATGTAAAGTTTGATGAACAAAAATATCTAAATTGTTGCAATAAGTGAAGTAATCACTCATAATTATTATACAAATGCAACGTTTGGTTAAGTTTCATCAAACGACTAGTCACCCAAGATCAGCAGTGGGGCTATCCACTTAAGCCAGGACAGAGTCGGGTTTTGAGTAAATGGTTGAGGGTATTGGTGATGAGTAGGAATTCAGCACAATTACCGATTACCGCTTACTGATTGCCGATTACTGGTAAATCTCCTGGGCCAAGCTTGTAGCCCCAGTTGCGATCGCACTGAAGGTAATAGCTTCCATTAAAACTAATTTAGAGAGGTCTTTGTAAATGGTAGGTTTGTTTAAGCGCAATAAATCCAAGGGCTTTTACCTGGAGCTAGACGAAAGCGAAACTAGCACCCCTCAGCAACCGGCGGTAGAACAGAAGCCAGAACCGGCTATTGCCCAGACAACAGCGGAAACCGCAACCGTAGTAGCACCAGCTCAGGCAACAGCAGAAACCACGACCGCAGTAGCAACAGCTGAAGCTTCTAAGCCCAAATCTGCTCGTCAAGCCAAGAAAGAAGAACTAGCTAAGGCTAAGGCTGAAGCAAAGGCTAAGAAACAAGCTGAAGCAGAAGCTAAAAAAAAGGCAGCTGCTCCTGAGCCAACACCAGTAGCGGCAATCAATTCAGCAGCAGCAGTTGTCAATAGCAAGGCAAAAGGGCAGCCCGAAACCACCTTTGCCACCAAATACGTACCAATGATCATGCCTCGTCGGCGTCCTGGTCCTAGCATGAATAAGTTCCTCGACATGGCTGCTCAGATGCAGAACCCTCGTTTCTAGATTAGTGATTAGTCAAAAAAACTAGTCCACTATACAACTGAAATGCTGGATCCCAAGGAGTCTCGACCAGGCGAAATAAGTCGATATGAGACTCCAATTTTTCTAGCAGATCTGGGTAGTCTATAGCAGTTTGCGCAAAGGTGGTAAAGTCAGACCATACTGGCTTTTCAAGCAGCCGAAGGTTTAAGTAATCAGTCAAGTTGTTCCAGTTGACTCTTGTAGTGCTTTGGTGTATATGAGAGTCTTGGGATAGGCTGTTCTGACTGGAAACTGGCTTGAGGGTTAGAGCAATTCCTTGCTGAAATTGATAATTGCGATCGCATACTCTGAGAATACTGTGGCGCTGTGGTAAATGCAAGTCACAAACCAGGGCATAGTCTAAGGTTTGGGTTTTACGAGTTAAATTCCGTCGCGCATCTAAGTCTACTACCTTCTCAAACAAAGGCAACCGCCCTTCTACTCGTTGGGTCACTTCCGACCAGTTAAAGCTAAAGGAACCCAACTGTCCCTGAGAGTTTTGACATACTACAGTGGTCTCCTGGTCACTACTGTCAGAAAAATACTTAACTTGATAGATGTTAATTGTTTTGATATCTGCTAAGCTTGCCCACAAACATTTTATTGATGCTTCTCGCAGTAACGACCCATAATACTTAAGTTCTCCCACAGGTCCAGTGCGATATAAACGCCAGCCTCTAGTAGGTAGCTGTAGCCTTGCGGTGTAGGGGTCTATCCCCAGGATGCGAGCTAAGTGTTGAGCTGCTGTTGGTTTGTCTTGTTGGCTGATCGGCTTTAGGACTAAAACTCCCAATTGATTACTTTCAGGGTCAGCAGTTGCTTGGGCTAAGGCTTGTCGGCGCTGTTCTTTTGCTGTAGCTTCTAAGCGTGCTAGTCCCTGACGAGCTTGGGCCATAATTTTAGGAACAGGTGTTCCTTTCAGTAACTGTCGATAGATTCTTTCAGCTGCTTCTTGTTTACCTCTGACTTCCTGGAGCCTTCCTAGATAAAGCTGTGTCCAGGGATTATTGGGCTCTTGCTTGAGAAGTTGTTTAATTAATCGGGCAGCAGTTTGATAATCATGGTGCTCAAAGGCATCAGCAATTTGCTTAAGCATGATAGCGTTAGGTGTGATATCACCAAGTTTTAGACATTAGTAGCTCCTAGGGAGAAGCTAATGGAATCCTGTTAATAGTATAGCGCTAGTTTTATGGCTTTAAGGCGCTAACCTTTTGAAGCGTTAAGGGATAGTTAGGATAATTAAGTTAGTGATTTAAATTAGCGCTATACTTTACCCGAATTTATCTAGCGCTAATTTTTTCAAGGGTTAAGGGATATTTGGGATAATTAAGGGAGTAGGTGAAATTAGCGCTATACTTTACCCGAATTTATCTAGCGCTAATTTTTTCAAGGGTTAAGGGGTATTTGGGATAATTAAGGGAGTAGGTGAAATTAGCGCTATACTTTACCCGAATTTATCTAGCGCTAATTTTTTCAAGGGTAAAAGGAATAGCATCTAATATCATCTCAGGATAATTACCCTTCATCAAAATCTCCTCTATCTCCCTACTCTCTACTATTAAACTAAGCCAGTGAGTCGCCTCACTGACTCGTCATCCCGTCAGGGAGGCTACGCCAACAAAACCGGGCGTGAAAGTTTCCCTTCACCCGGCTCCTCATCAACGGAACCCTTGACATTGGTACCTTGGTCACCATATTTAGTCATGGCTATTGGCTCGAAATATTCGCTGTCTTGATGCAAAGCGCGACTGCATCAAGACAACGTCACAAGCCGGTAGAAAAACAAACGGGTAAAACTAATCATATTGAAAGATTAAATAATACATTAAGACAAAGGATTAGTCGCCTGGGAACGGAAAACGTTGTCATTTTCCAAAAAATTAGAAAATCACCTAGGAGCTATTTGGAATTTTGTTCATCATTATAATAAATGTTTGTCGGGTTGATTAGGCCATCACTACATGTTTATCACTACCTGCTATATTATGATTCGTCTTTACTTCTTCATTAAATCCAGCCTGATTCTAGGCATGGGATTATCACTAATACCATCGGCTGCCCCAGGGATTCTTCCTCCTCAGGAACCTGTAGATGGAACAGGACAAATAACGACTTCAGAGGTAAAGATTATTAAGGTAGGAGTGATGGCAATTCGGGGTGTTGACCATACCAAAACAAAATGGCAACCGACCCTAGAGTATCTCAGTGAAACGATTTCCGGCTATGTTTTCCAACTTGTACCACTAGAGTTTGACACCCTCGAAGAAATAGTAGCTAACCAGGAGGTGGACTTTGTGTTGCCTAACCCTGGAATGTATGTAGAGTTGGAATGGATTTATGGGGCAAGACGAATTGCCACCCTAAAAAATCTACGCCTAGGTAAGCCTTACACCCAATTTGGAGCAGTTATCCTGCGTCATGCTGACCGCAATGATATCCAGGATTTAAAGGATTTACGGGGCAAAACCTTTATAGCCGTCAGTGAAATTGCCTTTGGGGGCTGGCAAATGGCATGGGAAACTCTGTTAGAAGCTGGAGTTAACCCCTACCGTGACTTTCCAGCGCTCCACTTTGGTGGTAGCCATGACGCAGTGGTCTACGCTGTTCGTGACGGTATTGTCGATGCTGGCACTGTCCGCACTGATACCCTCGAACGTATGGCACAGGAGGGTAAAATTAATCGAGATGACTTTGTGATCCTCAATCAGCAAACTCAATATCAGGACACTTTCCCTTTTGCTCTGAGTACTAAACTTTATCCAGAATGGCCCTTTTCTACACTACCCCATACCCCAATGGAGTTAGCGGAAGAGGTTGCGATCGCATTAATAACCATGCCTTCTGAGCACCCAGCCGCCAAAGCTGGTCGTTATCAGGGTTGGACCATCCCGGCCAACTACCAACCTTGTCACGAAACCTTACGGAATCTGCGGGTTCGTCCCTACGAAGATTGGGGAAAAGTGACTCTGGGTCAAGTCATCCATCACTACCGCTATTGGCTGTTATTTGCTGGTGTTTCCTGCTTTGGATTTAGCTATGGTCTAGTTTATCTAGCTGGGCGTAGGCGAATCGAAGCAGAACTGCGAAAAGCCAATGCTTTACTGGAAATCCGGGTTGAGGAACGTACAGCTGAGTTCAAAGCAGCTAAAGAAGCGGCTGATCAGGCTAATCACGCCAAAAGTCAATTCCTGGCTAATATGAGTCATGAATTGCGTACTCCCCTCAATGGCGTTTTGGGTTACGCCCAAATTCTACAACGGGATCCACAGATAACTGCTCAACAAAAAGACCAGATCAACCTTATTTATCAGTGTGGCAACTATCTACTCCATCTGATTAATGACATTTTAGACTTATCCAAAATCGAAGCTCGGAAAATGGAACTGTTTCCCAGAGAAGTTCATTTGCCGTCCTTTCTGATGGAAGTTGTAGAAATGTGCCGGGTTAAAGCCCAGCAAAAAGAGATTGCTTTTATTTATCTACCCTCATCCCATCTGCCAGACGGTATCCTGGCTGATGCCAAACGATTGCGACAAGTTCTGATTAACCTTTTGGGCAATGCCATTAAGTTTACTGACCATGGCGGAGTCACGTTTAAGGTAGAGGTTATCAGTAAACACCCACGACTTCCTACTCTCCAATCCCCCCTAGTCAGACTTCGATTTATAATTAAAGATACTGGCATTGGGATGACCCCAGAACAACTGGAAAAAATATTTTTGCCCTTTGAACAGGTGGGGGATGTTGATCATCGTGAACAAGGTACTGGACTTGGATTAGCGATTAGCCAAACAATTATCAAGTTGATGGGAAGTGCTATCAATGTTGAGAGTACTTATGGCAAAGGTAGCATGTTCTCTATAGATTTAGATTTACCGATTACTACAGCTTTGATTGCGAGTAAGCAAGCTTCCACTAAGACTATTATAGGTTGTCATGGAAAAGCTCGGAAAATCTTAGTAGTAGATGACAAATGGCAGAATCGCTCTGTAATTGTGAATGTGTTACAACCTCTGGGATTTGAACTGTTGGAGGCCACTAATGGGGTTGAGGGTTTGGAAAAAGCCACAGAATGTAACCCTGACCTAATTATTACTGACTTGGTGATGCCGGTGATGGATGGCTTGGAAATGATGCGACGTCTGCGCTCATTAGATAAATTGAAAGATCTGTTGATTATTGCTTCATCTGCCAGTGTTTATGAGTTAGACCAGCAACAGAGTTGGCATGCAGGCTGCGATGATTTTATTCCCAAACCAGTGGATGTAGCAGAATTACTGGAAAAATTAAAACAGCATTTGCAACTGGAATGGGTGTATGAAGACTTCATACCAAAACCAGAAACTATAATAGATGCTGGAGCTGAACAAATCCACCTAGATGCCATTGTGCCTCCCCCATCTGATATTCTGCTCCAACTTTATGACTTGTCTAAGAAAGGTAATGTGTTTGACATCAGCCAAGAAGCGGAAAAGCTGGAAGTATTAGATGCTAAATTTGTACCATTTGCTAAAGTTATTTATAAATTGGCTAAGGATTTTAATGTGAAGGAACTTAGGAATTTTATCGAACAGTATGTCGATAATATATAGCGTTATCAAATGAGTTATAAACTCAGAAATTTTGAAAAATGCAATAGTAGGGGCAATAGCTCCAGAGTTTTATAGTAAAATAACATAAGACATTCTCAGGTTACATCTCAACTGAAAATGCTATATACAGTTTAAATGCACAACAGCTTAAAGGAGAAAACTACTAATGTCAGAGCACATCTCATTTGATGAACTGTTAGGCAAAATGAGCGAAGCCTATGAAGATGCCCAGAGCAAAGTTGAGCAATGTAATGTTTTAGTAATTGGTAAAACCGGTGTAGGAAAAAGTACTTTAGTAAACACAATTTTTCGCTCTCGCCTGGCAGAAACAGGGGTTGGCTATCCTGTTACTCAAACTATTCGTCGTTATACAAAAACAGGTTGCCCGATTACAGTGTATGATACACCAGGGCTAGAACTTAAAGCCCAACAGATTGAACGAGTAAGGAGAGATATCTCGAAACTAATTGATGATCAAAGGAAACTAGAGGCAAAAGAACACATTCATGTGGTGTGGTATTGCCTTAATCATGAGACTGCTCGATTGGATCCGATTGAGGAAGAATGGCTAAAGAGCCTCCAACAAAAAGATGTACCCGTTATCTTAGTTCTGACTCAAACCTTAACGAAAAAGCGTAGTGAGTTTATTGCTTTCCTAGAAGGTAAGAATCTACCGGTTTGTCAGATTATTCCAGTGCTAGCACAATCAAAACCTATCGATGATGATTATACGGTGACAGCCCATGGTTTAGAGCGTTTAGTAGAAGTGACGGCAAATTTACTGCCAGAAGCCCAGCGCAAAGCATTTCTGAGAGAACAGATTAGAAATATTGAACTAAAAGCAGGTGAAGCGTTTAAATATGTTACGGGTTACGTTACTGGTTCAGCATTAGTTGGTGCCTCACCAATTCCGTTTTCTGATGCGCCAATCTTGGTAACGATGCAAACGGTAATGATTGCTAACATCACCAGCATTTTTGGCTTAACGGTTGAAAGAGCTTTTCTGGGCATGGTGATATCTGCTCTTGGGGGTACAGGAGGAGTGACTGCAGTGGGTAAAGTAATTGTCGCGAATTTACTCAAAATGATTCCTGGTGCAGGCACCGTGCTTGGTGGAGCAATATCAGGCTCAACGGCAGCAGCACTAACCTTGGCTCTTGGTTTATCTTATATTGAAGCTCTGAAGATTTATGTTAAAGCTCAGGTTGATGGTAAAGAAATACCCCTTTCTGAGCTGGCGAAAATTATCATTGAACAATACAAATACTATGCGGGAACAGGTAAAAAAAGCTTGAGGGATCAGGAATTACCGCCTTCAGATTAGGGGAGGGTTCCGACTCCCGATTCCCGACTCCCGATTCCCTACTCCCGACTCCCGACTCCCATCATTTAAATCTGATAGAGATTACTCACCATTAGTTTACTGTTTTGATCGTTGATAAATCGTTGGATAAATTCGGGGATTTCTTTATTGTGATTAGGATAGACAGTGGATTGCCAACAATAGGATAATTGACCAATTTGGAATAATCTAAATGCTAAATCTAGATCGGCTCCTTCGGGAATTCTAATGGTTTCTTTAAATCCACCAATTTGTTGAAGTGCTTTTTTCCAAATCAGGGCATTGGCTGTAATTAATGATTCTGGTCTACTGATCTGGCACTCTTCAACCATGGTTAAGGGAATGAATCTTTCTTGACCGTCATAAAAGTTTGATAATAAATCCTTGCCCCATGCTTTAACATTACCTGCATAGCCTATTGAGCCATTTTTAGTATTAAGATAGCCTTCGATAAATGATTCAGATGGAAGACAGTGGCTATCGGTAAATAATATCCAATCTCCTTTGGCATAGTTGATGCCTACATTTCTGGCAGAGGCCACATCATTTTTTGAGCATTTCAGCAATCTGATCGAAAGGTTATTACCTTGGAACTGTTGAGAGATAGTAATTGGTCGAGTTGAGTTATTATCAACAATAATAATTTCTTGGGGATAGATGTAGGGACTCTGGGTGTTAAAAAATTCAGTTAAAAATAAATCAAGTCCTTCTTGATTATTCCTGACGGGAATAACGATTGATATATCAGATGCTTGAATGTTTAAGGGTACAGTAAAATCGGAGTAATTCTGGGGAGTTGAATGAAGTTTGTTGATGAAAGTCATAGGATTACCTCAATTGTCTGGATTAGAAGTTCTGCCAACTGACTAGTGCAGGGGGACAGAAATAACAAACCCGCGTCCTAGAGTCGAAATCCTTGATATTAAAGAATTTCAGACTTCAGACTTCAGACTTCAGACTTCCGGGTAGCTGCACTATAACTTCTATACACAATCTTGGCTATTCCACCAGGAAATTTTTGGGGAGGGTGGGGAGATAGGGAGATGGGGAGATGGGGAGATGGGGAACAGGGAACAGGGAACAGGGAATAGGCAAGAGGCAAGAGGCAATAGGCAATAGGCAATAGGCAATAGGGAAAAAATCCTGTGTACCTGATTAGACCTCTTGCAAAAGTAGTTTTCTGATAGTGTTCTTGATGCAGTCGCTCATGGGGGAAACCCCCAAGACCACTTAGGTGCGCTTACAGTCGTCGAATTAAATTCGCCACGGGTCGCACCTCTGCATCGCTTTGCGTCAATTCTTGTCCACTGTTCCCAGATCCGCTGTTCCCTGTTCCCTACTTCTGCAAGAAGTCTATTACTATGAGAACTGCTATAGATAGAATCAAGTAATCTTTTAACGTAAGCATTCAGCAGTCAGCGGTCAGCTGTCAGCTTAAAATAAACCTCTTTTGGCAGAATTTAAAGGTGCGCTTGACCCATTAAGAATTAAATTCGCCACGGGTCGCACCTAATAGTTCGAGATTTTATCGAATTCAAAGTCTAGGGAAAAGCCCATCTAAGCATAGGCTGATAGCTGATAGCTGTTCGCGTAGCGTGCGCGTAGCGCTTAAGCTGATAGCTTACCTTTTAACTAATTCTATATCCTACTATAAGACACACATATTGTAAAGTTGACAATAGTTGATTTATAAAACCCGGTTTATTGGGAATAAACGGTTTAGGAGTTAAGTCAATGGAATATAGCTGACTGACTAGTTTGTTGCCTTTTCCATATCTGATAAATCTTTTAATAAATCCCAGAATGTCGTGAGTGAAATCATGATATACAGTTGATTGCCAACTATAGGATAAGTTGCCAATTTCTAATAACCTAAACCCTAAATCTATATCTTCACCGGCAGCAATTTTAATAGTTTCGTTAAACCCACCGATTTTTTCAAGGGCTTTTTTCCACACTAGGGCATTGGCTGTAATTAAATATTCCGGTCTGATCATCTGCCCATCTTCAATAACTTTTAAGGGCACAAGTATTTCTTGAGTTTCATAATAGTTTGACAATACATCATTGCTCCAGGCTTTAACATTCCCTGCATATCCGATGGAGCCATTCATGGCATTAAGATAGCCTGTGATTAAGGATTCTGAAGGAATACAGTCACTATCGGTAAATAAAATCCAATCTCCTTGAGCAGAGTTGATTCCCATATTTCTGGCAGATGCCGGTCCAAGTTTTGAGCATTTTATCACTCGTATTGAAAGGGGAGCAACTTGAAACTGTTTAGGGATAGTAATCTCTGGGCTTGATTGATTATCAACGATAATTATTTCTTTTGGATAGCTTTCTAGGTTCTGGGTTTTGAAAAATTCTGACAAAAATAATTCAATTCCTTTCTGATTGTTCCTGACGGGAATAACTATCGATATATCAGATGATTTAATTGCTACTGGTGCAATTAAATGAGCTTTCTTTTGTGGCTTAAAACCCAATTTACTGATTAAGGTCATAGGATTGGCTGAATTTTATGCTTCAGAGGTTTTAGACCCCTATACAGAATCTCTGCTACTCCATCAGGACATTTTTGGGGATTGTGGGGAGATGGGGATTGTGGGGAGTGTATAATGTAGAATTTAGAATGTAGAATTTAGAATGTAGAATGTAGAATTTAGAATTTAGAATTTAGCATTCTGACAGACAACCTTCAACCCAATAACATTCAACCTTCAACTAACTAACATTCAACCTTCAACTAACTAACATTCAACCTTCAACTAACTAACATTCAACCTTCAACTAACTAACATTCAACCTTCAACTAACTAACATTCAACCTTCAACTAACCAACCTTGGCCAAAAGGCCACGCTACGCGAACAACCTCCAACTAACCAACCTTCAACCTTCAACTAACTAACCTTGGCCTTTCGGCCACGCTACGCGAACAACCTTCAACCTGATAACCTGCTAATCTCAAAAAAAAATAGCCGCAGAAATACTATCCACGGCTAGGAATTTACCTTATGTCATTCAGTTTTCCAACTTATCCAGACGTGAGTGATCTTACGCGACTCGACCGGATGGTTTGGCCGGGGGGAAAACCCCCCAGCAATTTAACGTTTTAACGGAGTCTGAAGTACTTGGTGGTAATTGTTATGAATTCTCCGGGAACATCCGTCGGCTGCAGAGGACTCCAGTCGGCAATTTCGGCGTAGCCCAGCGCATAGAGGGTATGCATGGTATTAGTTATTGCCTTGCGGTCGCCCTTCAAAATGTGCTGAACACGGATTTTTTTGTTGGAAGAATCGTCTGGATTGTTCTCTGAATTTGTTGGAAATTCTGATGGCATAAGGTGAACCTTTTGCTTTTGGTGTACATTTATAATCGTAATGATTATATTTTAAGTTGTCAAGGGTTTTTAGATTTTTGTTTGAGGGGTAATGTAAAGAAATGCGGTCGCAAGCTATCAGCTATCAGCTATCAGCTATCAGCTATCAGCTATCAGCTATCAGCTATCAGCTTTCAGCTTTCAGCTTTCAGCTTTCAGCTATCAGCTTTCAGCTTTTGAATAAAAGAGATTTATAGCAATTATATATCCCATAAGGTACCTATTATCCCCCTAAATCCCCCGAGCGAGCAATCCCTCGCTCGGGGGACTTTGAGGTTGAGAAGCGTACCTCATAACTGCGATAAACGCTATATTTTAAGCTGACGGCTGACGGCTGACAGCTGTTCGCGTAGCGTGGGCGTAGCGCATATCCTTACATAATTTTTTTTCCCGACTCCCGATTCCCGACTCCCGATTCCCGACTCCCTTTTATTTAGGAAAAAGCTGAGCCACAGTACAACTAAAACCAGGTAGTATGGGAGAGGTTAGGGTATCTTGGCTGAAAAGGGTTGCTACTAATTTGAGCTGACTGTTTTCTCGGCGATAGACTTCGAGCTTGCGAGACCTCCAATCAGCAATCCAATATTCTTTTACCCCTCGTGAAGAGTAAAGTTTTAGTTTAGCTTCTCGGTCTCGTCTTTGGTCTTGTTGACTAGCAGATAAAACTTCGACAGCTAATTCTGGGGCACCAGTTAGATGTCCAGATTCGTCTAAGGTTAATTCATAGGTTTCTTGAGTAACCCAAACGACATCGGGAATAACATAAAGGATTGCTGAAAACAGGACACCGGGACTAGGAATAGATTCTCCTAAACCACTTGCTTCAGACCAAGCATCTAGCTGTCGAAAAATTTTGCCACAGGTTTGCTGATGTTTAGTATGAGGCGCTCTAGTCACAAATAATTCTCCATCAATGATTTCGTAGCGTGTTCCTTCATTTTCTGGTAGCAATTCTAGGTCATGAATAGTCCAGTATACTCTCTCATGTATTGCCTGATTCATAATTATACTCCGTGGATGTAGCTCTATAGTATTTATATTTTAGATTTAAACATAGGATTGATGGGAAAAGGGAACAGGGAAAAGGGAACAGGGAACATAAAAAAGGCAAAAGGCAAAAGGCAAGAGGCAAAAGTTTACTACAAAAGCTTTTGCTGCTTATATCAATGTCCTAACTTTAATGCGTAGTGCTATATGATAAATCAGCATTAGTTTTGATGATCTATTTATAAATGCTATATTATAATTATAGCAATTCTCTCTACAATTAGATCCAAAATGATCCCCCTAAATCCCCCTTAATAAGCTATGCTTTATAAACATCTTTCTTAACATAAAACTTGACAAAAAGAGTCAAGTGTGTGTTCTTGCTAGAATCGCCTCTGGCATCTATTATCACAAATATGGAACAATGGATATTGAAAGAGCTAGGA
>NZ_JAAHFZ010000159.1:0-1861 GCF_010672795.1 Moorena sp. SIO1G6 | reverse complement strand
ATATCTTACTAAGCCTTAGCAAACTTTACTAAAGTTAAGTATACTAGATTTAGTAAGGTTCACGGTCAATGAAAAAATATGTCACTCCAAAAGAGGCAGCCGAGCACCTCGGAGTCTCGATCTCAACTCTTAGGCGGTGGGACAAAGAGGGGAGACTCGACAGTATCAGGACAAAAGGGAATCAAAGGCGGTTCTGTGTCGAAGGAGAAACTCCGCAGATTAAGCCCATTGTCTGCTATGCAAGAGTCTCTACCTACTCCCAACGGGACGACCTTGATGCTCCGTAGGAGCCGCCAAGGGCGATCGACAAGCTGAATTTCTACGGTCAAAATACCCAAACGCTGAAATTGTTTCAGAAGTTGGATCAGGACTCAATTTTAAGCGGAAAAAGTTCCTCAAAATATTGGAACGAATTTACAGCTGTGATCTCTCAGCATTTGTCGTTGCCTACCCAGACAGAGCCGTCAGATTTGGATTCCCATTACTTGAATGGTTATGCAAAAAAGCTGGAGTCAAGCTCGTGGTTCTCAATGAACGCAAATTGTCCCCAGAACAAGAGTTGGTCGAAGATATCCTGTCCATCCTCCACTGTTTCTCTGCTAGGCTTTACGGACTCCGAAAATATCAAAAGCAAGTCACGCAAGCGGTACAAGATAAAACCCCGGAACCAGACGATGAAGTTGACACCAAACAGTGTCTTGAGGCTCAGGGTGTTTCCATCTAAAGAGCTTCACAGGGTTTGGAAAACTTGGCTTAATGCATATAGATGGATTTACAACTGGTCGATCGCTGCTATCAAAAACGGCTATCAAGGTAGTACTTATGACCTACAAAAACTGGCTAGAAAATCTGATAGACCAGAGTGGGTAAAAACCCTACCAGGGCACCAATTACAAGAAGCTGTTGCCGATGGGATCGATGGCGTTAAACAAGCCAAGGTCAATGGAGGTTTTGCCAAATTTAAATCCTGTCGGCAGATCACTCAAGTAATCAAATTCAAAGTTGGAGACTTCAAAAAAGGTTCTTGGTATCCCACCAAAGTAAAAGGTCTGTCCTTTCGTTCACCTCAAGGTTTTCCCGATGAATGCATCTACGGTACTCAATTAGTTTGGGTTAAAGGCAAATGGTACGGCATTTTTCCCGAATACATTGAACCTACTCCCACCAAACAGGATAAAGTAATAGCTTTAGATCCAGGTATTAGGACATTCCTTACTGGCTTTGACGGCAAAAATTACCTAGAGATAGGCTCTGGGGATATTGGTCGGGTTCAAAGACTTTGTCAGCAACTAGATCGGTTGATGAGTCGGATTGACTTAAGCTCTGCGAAAAGACAGAGACGTTCGCGAAGCGTGCGCCAAAGCGCAGCAATGAGAAATGCTGCCCATCGCTTACGCCAAAAAATTCAAAACCTAATTAAGGACTGCCATAACAAGTCAGCTTCTTTCCTGGTTAGTAATTACAAGCTTATATTTTTGCCAACGTTTGAAACATCTCAAATGGTAGTAAAATCAGCTAGGAAATTAAACAGGAAAACAGCTCGCAATCTGCTTACCTGGAATCATTATAAGTTTCGCCAGCACTTAACTCAAATGGCGGATCGTCATGAGGTGAAGGTTGTCTTGGTTAACGAATCTTATACCAGCAAAACTTGCCCAGAATGTGGTCAAATTCACGAAAAATTAGGCGGCAGTAAAAAATTCCAATGCCCAAAATGTGGCTTCTCTTTACCACGGGATTGGAATGGCGCGCGGAACATAATGATCCGCGCTTTGTCGGCAACAACCACCAGGTTTTCACCTGGTGCTATACAGATCATTCCTGCTGATGGGTAGGTTTAGAGAGGTTAAATGTTGCACCA
>NZ_JAAHFZ010000158.1:0-1907 GCF_010672795.1 Moorena sp. SIO1G6 | reverse complement strand
CGACATATTTGACATTTTCCGACATCTTGTTGGATAATCTAACTTTACTGAACAAGATGTGTCAATGAATGAACAAATTAAATATGTTCCTCCCCGAGTCGCTGCTACCAGGCTCGGGGTCAGTACCAGGACACTTGAAAGGTGGCTTGACGAAGGCAAAATCCAAGGAATTAAAACCCCTGGAGGACAAAGAAGATACAATCTTGACTCAGTTGTCTCTATTTCAACAAAAAAAACAGATAGAGACGAAAGAGCAACAATCCTATATGCAAGGGTTTCAAGCCGCTCTCAAAGAGATGATCTCGATCAACAAGTACAGTTTCTTAAGTCTCGTTACCCAGACGCAGAAGTCATCCGAGACATCGGCAGCGGTCTCAACTTCAAAAGAAAAGGTCTTCACTCCCTATTGGACAGAGTTCTCAGCGGCACTTGCAAGTATATTGTCGTTGCCCACAAAGATCGGCTCTGTCGCTTTGGATTCGATCTTATCTCATGGTTGTGCTCTAAATTCAAAACTAAAATATTGGTTCTCGACGAAAAGAACCTCAGCCCAGAACAAGAGATGGTTGAAGATGTTCTCGCAATTATCCACGTCTTCAGTTGTAGGCTCTACGGACTCAGGAAGTACAAGCGAAAAATCCTTGAAGACAGTGAGTTACCGAGTTTACCCAAGCAAAGAACTTGAGAAGATCTGGAAAAAATGGGTTTCTGCTGTTCGCAAGGTTTATAACATATCGATCGAGCAGCTCAATCGGAACCAGGGGTACACAAAAGTCGGAAAGAAAGGAGGAAAACATGGCTTTAGAACTTGGTTGAAACAATCCGGACTTATTCCGCAGTGGTGCAGAGATTTAAACGTCTCCAAAATTTTAGATAACGCTTCAATGGAGGCTTATACGGCGTGGAAAGAGACCGCCAAACAACCGAAGTCTGTTGGGAAAGGGAAGAACCTTTTGCCAAACCCACAAGCTGGATTAAAAATAGCTAAATTTCGTAGCGTGCGAGATCATCATCTGACGATCCAGTTTGACCCTACGGCTTACAAGGCTGGCCGGTGGATGGTTTCTACGACCAAACATCTGCCAAAACCCGAATTCAAAGGTCAGGATTTCTGTGTACTAACTGATGGTTCTACTGAACTTACTTATAACAAAGGGAGATGGTTCGCGCACTTTCCAGTAGAGTTTGACATTGAGCCTACTGAAACCAAGAAAGTGATAGCTTTAGATCCTGGAGTTAGGACGTTCATGACTGGGTTTGACGGCACGGATTTCTTGGAGTTCGCAAATAATGATTTTCAGAGAATAGCTAAACTTTGTTCGCATCTAGATAAGTTAAAAAGTGAGCATGACAAATCAAAAGGACGCACACACAAACGTCGCCGATACAAGCTAAGGATAGCTATGGAAAGACTCAGAACTAAGATCAGAAGTCTGAGAACTGAATTGCACAAACAAGTAGCATCGTTTTTGGCAAGAAACTACGATGTGATCGTCTTACCTACCTTTGAGACGTCGCAGATGGTTGTCAAAAAGAAGCGAAAACTAAAAAGCAAGACAGCTAGGGCGATGATGACGTGGGCTTTTTATCAGTTCTCTCAGATTTTAGAGCATTTGTGCAACCGTTATGGTTCCAAATTAGTGAGGATAACAGAGGAATATACCTCCAAGACTTGTACAAAGTGCGGACACATTCATAGAAAACTTGGTAGTTCTATGAATTTTCAATGTCCACGTTGCGGATACGAAATCCCTAGAGATTTCAATGGAGCCGTCGGGATTTTCCTGAAGGCGATGTGGGATACCACCTTCCTCGAAGCAGTCGGGGATGTAGTACTCAGCTTTTCTGACTCAAATGATATCCTAGATATCCAAGATGTCGGAATTTGTCCGGGTTAAAAGTATCAG
>NZ_JAAHFZ010000157.1:0-2082 GCF_010672795.1 Moorena sp. SIO1G6 | reverse complement strand
CCGATACTTTTTAGCTACCAATATCTACCAAAAGCAAATATTAGCCCGCCAATGCAAGATGATTTCTCATCCAGGGTGTATCTACCAAAGCTCGTATAAATATTCCACGAGCGCCATTTAGATCTCGATCCATTCTCTGACCATCAACTTTTGATTTGATAATTTTGCTGCTACCAATCTTGACCAGCTCACCTGTCCAACTGACAGTTTTGCTGGTGTAGGCTTCGCACACATCCAGGACTTGCTTTCCAGTCTCGAAAGCTTTGTGCTTGAGGAACTGCTTGAACCTGTAGTGAGCCAAGTTCATCAGATTGCGAACAGTCTTTGAGTGAATCTTGCGACTCCCACGTTTTGACATCTGGGATGTCTCGAACGTAGGGAGTAAAATCACATCAAAGTTGTCAACCAAAAACCTGGCCGCCTTGTGATGCAGTTCATTGACTAGATTCTGTATCTTGATAGTCATTCTTCTGGCAGCTTTTTTCATTCTTCGCTTTTGCTTTCCTTTAGAAAAGCTGATTTTACCAACCAACTTGTCTAGGTGAGCACATAGGCGTTGGATGCCAGAGAAATCTCCTTCACCAATCTTCCCTACAGAGTTTTCGCTGAAGAATGTCAAAAAGGTTCTCACACCGGGATCGAGCGCAACCACCCTACCTTGATTCTCGGCTTTTTTTGGGGCTGCTTTGTAGGGAACTACTAGATAATAGTTCCCGTTGGTGCTAGTTAATCGACAATCACAAATGTGATCTGGTAGCGATTCAGTAAAGCTTAACTCGCCTAATTTTGTGCGATAAATACCAATAGCTGTAACAGCCGATTTAGGAATATAACAAGACTGGACGGGGTTTTTGCGAGACCTAAACCGAACTCGATTGACCTGCCCAGTTTTCTGGTATTTTTTCTTGGCTTCCCTGATGGCGGTACAGGCATCCTTAATCGCTATAGACTTAATTTGATAAGGCACTGCCTTGCACCACTCAGGGAGATTGTTAAGAATCTCAGTCTTGATCCGTTTCCAGTTAGCCTTTACTGAGCCATCTTGAAGTATCTCGACGGTCTTATTAAAAACATAACGGGAAACTCCAAGCCATTGATTAACCATCTGTTTCTGGCTTTTATCAAGGTAAATCTTGATCTTCTTTGATTTTTTTACCGTACTTCCTGAGTCAATGGACTCGACAGCTGAAGAGGTGAACAATGGAGAGAAGATCCGCGACCAGCTCTGAGTGTAGGCAACTTTCATGGTTGTCGAGAACCACGATTTTTCCACCGTTGGATTCGACCAGGTACTGTACAAGTTCAAACCCAAACCGGGCGAGTCTGTCTCTACAGGCAACAATAAGCGTGAATTGATCTCCTCGCATAAGTCTATCCAGTATGGTTTTAAGCCCAAATCTTTTGAAATTAAGCCCCGATCCGATGTCCTTGATGATTTCGCAGTCTGGGAGTGAGTGCATATAGGCGATTTCCCTGTCAAGGTCATCTCGTTGTTTTGTTGAGCTGACCCGACAGTAGCAGATTGTGTAATCATGCTTGGGTTTTGATTGCTTGATGTAGTTTTCAACGTCAAACAATCTATGCCCCCCTTCTGTTGTGAGTGAATCAATTGTGCCATTATCTGCGTACTTCCTCAATTTATTTTTGGATAATCCCGTAAGTTCGACCGCCTTACGAAGTAGGACTCAACTCATCGGTCAATACTACCAATGATTGGCAGTTTATGGTAGATATTGGACAAGTTTTTGATACTGTCCACTAACCCCCGCACTGATGCTGTGATCGTGGCGAATTTCTTGGCTCGCAACTACAACTGGATGAGTAATACAACCAATTATATCCCGATACTTTTTAGCTACCAAAGTCTACCAAGATAGACCAAGGCTCGCCAAGGCAAGATGCAATAGCATCCAGGGGGTATCTCCCAAAGCTCTCGGGAATATCCCGCGAGCGCCATAAAAATGTCAAAAAAGTCTAACACCGGGATGTAACCGCAACTATTAAACCCTTGGTTTTCGGCTTTAATTTAAGTTACATAATAATCCCTGTCGGTGTTACCCTAATTTAAGTCTAACAAATAAT
>NZ_JAAHFZ010000156.1:0-2089 GCF_010672795.1 Moorena sp. SIO1G6 | reverse complement strand
CTAAGTAGACAAACACTTCTTGCATCAGGCGGTAGTACAAGTCTTCATCTTTCTGAAATTGGACTTCTACGAAATAAATAGGGTCGCCATCTCGTTTGGGGAGAAATACGCCGTCGGTGCGTTTGGCAAGTTCTTTGAGTTCGACGGCCTTAAAATTATAGTTTTGTGCTAGTTGAGAGTTTTCTTCCAGGAGTTCAAAGAAAGTACCAGGGAGGGTTTGGAAGACTTTATAAAATAGGCTGTCAGTGCGCATTAGTCTGCATTGCGAGGAACTGGCATTTGGGTTATCTGGCCAATATTATCATCGGTTGGTGTTATTTTTTGATATTATTTTTTTATAATGACAAAGGTGTACGCCCATATATAAAGTGCTCTTCTGATATCGAGTCCGCCTCAGCAGTTGAACTATCAGTAAGTCTTGGGGAGTAATTCAGGGTAATCGCATCTAAATCGAGCTCCAAAATGGTGTAACACTCCCTAAAACTTGATTATCCTCTGAACTGACCAAAGCACACCAATTGAGTGGTCTTGCACCCGTTCGGCATTTATGGTCTAGGGCTTGACCGGGAAGAGGTGCGTCCATTACCTCCTGCAACTGACCTGCTCAGTTGTGATCAACTACGACTAACACCTGAGTTACCTGCACTGGCAGCGAGGATTTCGATGAGGAAGTTATTGTCCATCCCAGCTCGGTAACGCTTCATCTTCAGACTCTGTTTGGAGGGTACCTGCTTGAGTAAACTAACACTTAAACGTCGCAACAATCCCAGGTTCTGTGCCGCATATCCGCATAGGTATCCGACTAGCATCTTCACCAAAGGTGACATCAAGCACCCAATGCAGACTGTTCTCAATACTCCAATGGGAGCGAATCACTGAGTTGTGTCGCTGGGCATCCCCTTCCAGGCTGCTAATGTAAAATCGCACTTCAAACCTGGTTTTGTTCCATAACTGCTGAGTACTCTTGACCATGACAACCGTCTTTAAGCCTGCCCATTGACCTTGCCGAGGCAGTGGTGGTAATTGACTTACGGGCACGACCCAAACTTGGCGAGTTTCGATACGATGATGTCCACTGTCTATGGTTTGATCGTAGCTGTACTCAATCCCCTGCCAGTTTTGGGCTTGTGCTTGCTCGAACCAAGCCTCTACTTGTTGGCTGAGCTGACCCTGGTTGCCTTTGAGTGCCAACACATAGTCCCCTTCTGCCTGCTTGATTTGCCGAGTTATGGGAATTTGGGTGCCCATGGCATCAAGGGTGACTACCGCCCCCTTGAGGTTCAGCAATTGTAGCAGGAGCGGCACTGCTGTGATTTCATTGGATTTGCTGTCCACTTTTTGTTGAGCTAAAACCAGCCCATGTTCACTACTCCAGGCACTCACACTCTGTAGCGCCTTCAGTTGACCAGCCCGGTCATAGGAGCCTTTGGCGGTCTTGCCATCGATATGAATCAAGTTCAGGGCTAATTTCTCAGTAATGCAGCTGACCCAACTCAGGAAACTCGTTTCCAGCTCCTGGGGGTCTAACAGACCCAAAACCCGACCAAAGGTATCGTGTGATGGAATCCCATTGGGCAATTCTAAAAACGTCTCGAGCCAGACTTGCTTAGCTTTACCATAGGTTTCGATGGCCACAAACCCATCGGCACCGGAGAGCACCGCTAAAATGGCAATGGTGATCATGGCCACCAAGGAATGTTTTTGCGTTCGCTCGACTCGGGGATCTCGCAAGTGCTGAAAATGCCTCAGAACACTCTTTTTCTAGATTAATGCCTCACGCTCCTGCTGAGCGTTCACAAAGCCTTTTGCCATGATGACTGACTAGAGAATGCAAATCTTCGCACATCCAACGGTTAACCCCTAGATCCGCTCTGGGAGAACCCCGAGCCAAGCTAATCAAATTTACTTATACGCCAAGTCGTTTGTCAAGTACGATTTATACCAAATTAGATGCGATTACCCTGGGGAGTAATTTGGTGGGCAAAGGGAAAATGGGGTATTTGATGAATCTATTGGTAAAGTTTCCCCTTGCCCACCCTACGAGTTCTGCGATCGCTTGACCTAACCAGGTGTTCAAGGCATTGTAAAG
>NZ_JAAHFZ010000155.1:0-2129 GCF_010672795.1 Moorena sp. SIO1G6 | reverse complement strand
TCACATAGCAATAGTAGAACTCGACTGAATCTCATTTAAGTAGAGACTCGTTAACGAATTTTCTCGTTTACACCGAGGGGGTCGGGGGTTCGAGTCCCTCTCTACCCACTAAAAGTAGTTATAAGAATTGCCTTGCTGCGTAAGCAAGGCTTTTTTGATTGGATGTATAGGGGTGGAGAACGGTGACTCTTTGTGAAGTATGACGCGATGCTAATCTCCTTGTTCACAAAGTAGGTCGGCCGATTTGAGTAATCCTGCGACCACTCAGCCATGCGTCTATCAAGATTACCGAACTTTAGTCTGGCGAAAAAGAGAGTGTGCAAATAGGAAAAGCAAGAGGAATCGGGTTATGGTAAAGGTAAGCAAACCAAATCATAGCCCAAAAGGATTCCATCTTGCTCAAGCTAATTGTACATCACTCACCGTCGCTCATAGGATTTTTGTTCAGCATAAACTTAAACCTGAGACTGAGTCGCCCGCAGTTTGGTCATGTATTGCGTATAACAGATAGCCTGATAACATCAGAAGCGAAACACAAGACAGTAGCAAGCCTGTATGAAATCATAGTCAATGCGCCAGATGCATCAAACGGATGTGATAGTTTAAGAATCGCCCCGTGGAGTGCGGAAACGATTCGGGAATCGAAACGGCGCTTCGTCATCGAAGAAATATGGAGATATGGCGAGTCAACAGGCGAGAATATAGTTTATGTGAGCGTAGACGACTCAACGGGCGAAAAAGATAAAGCAACTCGAAAGCTGGAGGCAGTCGAGTTTCATCATGACCATACCAAGAGTACGAAGAAGAAACCGGTCTATACAAATGGAACCGTTCACGTAACGGTACGTATTCAGATAGGGGTCATGGAATACGCCTTCGACGAACGTCTCTACCTGAAGGAGAGTACAGTCCGACGTCTGAACCGGAAGCGACCCAAAGAAGAACGGCTTCGTTTCCGTAAAAAGGGGAGCTTGGCCCAAGAAATGCTCAGGGAACTCAAGTCATTACTCCCCAAAGGGTTTAAGGTCTACGTCCTTTTCGATAGTTGGTATGCCTCCAATAAACTAATCAAATTCTGTCGTCGCAACAGCTGGCATGTGATTTGCGCAATCAAGTCTAACCGCAAGTTTGACGATAAAAAGCTATCTCAATGGAATAAAGCGTACAAGCACCGGCGGTATGAGCCAGTCTCACTTACCGCTACAGACCAAAGAAAGTTGACTTACCGAGTTCGCTCCATGAAAGGGCGACTTAACAACTTACCCTTTGACGTCTGTGTACTCATTTCCAAAAGGCACCATCGGGATCACCGCCCGAGGTATTTTCTGTGTACCGACACTTCGCTGTCTTCACGGTCTATACTGCAAAAATATCAAAAACGCTGGCCCATCGAGGTGGATAACCTTTACGTCAAACAGTATCTAGGCTTGACTGATTTCCGAGTTCAGTCCTTTGAAGCGACCGACAAGTGGTTTGCTCTTGTTTACTTGGCTTATGTTTTCTTACAGTGGCGGCTCAATCATTCACCGCCCGACCAACATCTTCACTCCATCGCTGAAGTCATTCGCCTTCATCGACAGGAGCATGCCAAGACTCTTTTACAAACCGCTTGTGAGCAGGCTATCGACTTACTCGATTTGCCTTACGTTTTGAATCGGTTTATCTCTCAAACGGTTTAGCTGGCTTCGGTCTCTTTCAATTGAGTGGATTCTCACGGTTCGGTATTGCACCGTTCCTACATGCCTGCTTGCCCGATTTCAGAAGGCAACATGGCTCTTTTACTCGTTTTTTTTTCTCTCTCTCTACTTTTCGCCAGACTAAAGGAAGTAAAATGCACTCAGAGGAAGCCAATGAGAAATTTAAATCTCCATTACCGACTCATTCGTCAGTTACACATCCGTTCGATGCAGAGGCCACAGTCTTGATGTACTTATAGAGCACGCCCTTCTTTACACTATAGTCAGGCGCGGACCAAACGTCTCGGCGAGCAGCCAGTTCATCATCGGATAGATCGACGTTGAGCTTGTTGTTAACAGCATCAATAGTGACCATATCCCCATTCTGCAGAAGTGCAATGCCGCCACCCAGCTGTGCCTCCGGTGTGATATGCCCAACCACAAAGCCATGGG
>NZ_JAAHFZ010000154.1:0-2131 GCF_010672795.1 Moorena sp. SIO1G6 | reverse complement strand
TAGAGCGGTTCGTCAAGTTCTTGATTCTCGACTTGGAAAGCCGTAACGTCTTGGATAAGTTCAACTAGGCGCTGATGAAATTCGGTTAATTGGCTATCCGAAAGCCGAAACGACTTTTGACTCACAAAGGGATCACGCGGAATCTCACCCTCGACGGGCTCGTGGGCCGCCAACGCTCTCTGCAAACCCAATGTGGTCTCTTGTAGCATGTCAGTGAAAATCGCGCTGGCTGTGTCCTCAGAGAAGCCATCGCTGGAGACCATGGGGTTGATCAGTCTAAAGTCGCGTGCAGTGACTTGATAGACATGTTCGGCGATTCCGTTGACCGAATTCTGAGCCACGACTTGAATCAACTCATGTTCATGCAGCAGCTTGACGTGATAGTGAAGCTTGGTCGGTTGTTGATCTAATCGGCTTGCTACCTGCTTAACCGTTGTCGGTTCTTGCATCTGTTTGAGAATCTGCAAGCGCAAGGGATGGGCATATGTGCGGATGGCATCTACGCCGAGCACGCTCCGTTCTGCCTCTGGTTCCATAAGCTGTGCGTGGTTAGCTGGATTAGTCAATACTACTCAAATCGATTCAAATTAATTTTATTGTCGAGTATAGAGCATTGTGTTTGGCTTGTCAAGGGGTTACCAAAAATTCCAGCAGTTTCAAATTAGAAAATAAGTGACAAAAAGTGCCAAAAAGGGTAATGTAGAAGTCATCAAGATCCAAGGAGGAGCAGATGACTAAACGCCTCAAGATGAGCAATTTTGTCGGACGGATAAAAGATGGCTGGGCGAGCCTACCTGACCCACGGAAAAAGAGTAACCGGCTAACCTACACAATGGAGGAGGTTGCACTATCAGCATTTGCCGTATTTTTTATGCAGTCGCCATCGTTTTTGTCGCATCAACGGGATATGGAGCAGAAAAAACGAAGCAATAATGCACGGAAATTATTCAAGATTGAAAAGATTCCATGCAAACAGCAAGTGCGCAATATTCTAGACCATGTAAAGCCAGCCGAGATTAGCGCTGATTTCTTTTGGCTTATCAACGAACTTAAGCAAACAGGTCACCTCGAAAGCTATACGAGTTTTGAGAAGACCAAGGCGATTGCGCTTGACGGGCTAACTTATCATTCATCGACCGAGATTCATTGTGATTGCTGCTCGACCCGCCGGGATAAGCAAGGGACCGTCCATTATTATCATCATGCGCTGATGCCCGTTATCGTCAAACCAGAATGTCCACAGGTTCTGGCGTTACCACCAGAGTTTATTGTCCCGCAAGATGGGCATGAGAAGCAGGATTGTGAACGTGCAGCCTCCAAACGGTGGCTCACCAAGCATCAAGAGAACTTTACTCCCTTCACGATTACCTATCTGGGTGATGACCTCTATTCGAATCAGCCCTTATGCCAGCAAATTGCTGACGAAGCAAAGCAATATTTCCTTTTTGTCTGCAAGCCAGATTCGCACAAGACCCTTTATGAGGAGCTTGCTCTGTTAGCAAAAGTTGAGAATGGAGTTGAAACTCGTCAAATCCGCCACTGGAATGGTCGCAGCCATGAACTCTGGACTTATCGTTGGGCCAGCCAACTCCCTCTTCGTTTGGGCGATGATGCACTTCATGTCAACTGGTGTGAACTGCACATCACTAACGAAAAAAGTGGCGATATCCTCTTCCACAATGCCTGGATTACAAACCATCAACTGACTTTTGAGAACGTTATGGATGCTTGCCAGCTTGGACGAACACGATGGAAAGTTGAAAATGAAGCCATCAATATCCTCAAAAACCAAGGCTATCATCTCGAACACAACTTTGGTCACGGGGACCAATACCTATCCTCCACCCTTTTTACGCTCAATTTGCTCGCTTTTTTGGCCCACACTGCCCTTTATCTTGCCAATACACAGTACCAGCTTATTCGTGACGAACTCGTTAAACGGACAACCTTTTTCGATGATTTGCGTGCATTGACTCGATACATGCTTTTCGACTCCTGGGAACATCTTTTCGCCTTCATGATTGATTGGCTTGAAATCGATCCTATTACCATCTAATTTCTAATTTGAAACTGCTGCGATCCGTTTACGCAGCTTGACTTTGCCACTAGCTGGTGGGTTGAAGCCTTGTCA
>NZ_JAAHFZ010000153.1:0-2151 GCF_010672795.1 Moorena sp. SIO1G6 | reverse complement strand
CTATTAAGGGGAGCACCTCTCCTTCAAATCCGTACGTGAAGGTTTCCCCTCATACGGCTCCTGGATATCCTGGCCTTTCGGTCTGCTCCCATGGATGTATTGGTGACAACTTTGATGTACTGCCATCAAATTTTCAGGCTTCCAGTTGTCGTGATTTTCATCAATGTGGTGGAGATGAACTCTTTCTTCATCAATGAATTTTAATCCGCAATATCCGCAGGAATGGTTTGGCTTCTTCAAAGCTTTTGATGTAGCGTTATTGTAGAGTATGCTGTTACGCTTGCTCCAGTAGGTTAAGTCTCCGTCATAAGGGGACTTAATTCCTTTAACCATTGTGTGGCCGTTTTCTTCCCATGATACTTTTGGGAAGGCTTTTCCTAATAATCTTTTGGATTCGTACCGATTTATTGATTTCTGCTTTCGGAATTTCTTTTCGGCAGATTTCATCGGGAAGTATAAATTATTAGGTGGGTCTTCCATACAGCACCACTTATGGTAGTTTCTCCAACCTCTTACAATGGCTGCTAGTTTCTTTGCTTTGATTTCTGCTCCATAATTCGAGCTGTTGACTATGGATTTTATTTTTTCTAGGAATTTCTTGAGATTCTCCTTAGCGGGGTAGCTCTTGAATCTTCCGTCATACTGGACTCGGAAATACCAGCCCAGGAAGTTAAATCCATCTGTCGTTTTGGTTATCTTGGTCTTTTCTTCACTAATTTCCATCCCTCTTTCGGCGAGGAAGGCTTTGATTTTATTCAGTACCTTTTCGCTGTTATCTTTTGGCTTTAGGAAAATTACCATATCGTCTGCGTATCGGACGCTAGGATGAATCTCCTCTATTCCGTCAAGTGCTATGTTGGCTAGAAGTGGACTGACTACACCTCCCTGCGGTGTTCCTTGCTCAGGAAATTCCAGGTCAACTCCGGCCTTGAGGCAGCGGAATATCCCAGTCTTTAAACTTGCTGGTGCAATTAACTTATCCATGATGGATTTGTGGGAGATTTTGTCGAAGCACTTCTTGATGTCCAGTTCGATTACCCTCTTATTTATGCCGTTTTTGTTGGAACTCAGATTGTTGAATATCTGTTTCTGGGCGTCATGAGCACTTCTGCCTGTTCTGAATCCGTAACTCCGGGCATGGAACTTGGCTTCATGTGCTGGTTCGAGAGCAAATTTTGCTAGACATTGCCATGCTCTATCAGCTATAGTCGGTACTTTCAACATTCTTGTACCCCCGTTTTTCTTGGGTATTGGGATTTCCCGTAACCCTTGGTGCGTCCAATTTTCCGCACTGGATACTAGTCTTTCAAGTAATTCAAACCGTTCGCTGTATTTTAGGGCAGTTTTTCCGTCGATACCGGCGGTCTTCTTGCCCTGATTGAGCTGTGTCACTTGACGGATGGCCAATAACTGTGCCGAACGGGATTTCAGAATCAGCTTCTGTATAGACCTTGCTTTCCTCAAGTCACCAGCTTGAACCGCTTTATACACTCGTCTTTGTAGGCGGAAGAGATTCTTCCGGAGTTGCTTCCAGTTTTGTCCTTTCCACAGTTCACTATAAGATTGTTTTCTCATGTGTCTAACTATGCTCTTCTTAGAGTTTGTGTATTCTGGATACCCGCGCCCAGTTTTGAGCGCATCTTACCCGACAGTGGGGATTAAGTTTGGCATAACTTACCGAGGTTACGACCTATCCTCAGACCCATATTTTTGCTGTCGTTTTTATTCGTTCCATCCAACAGATTATTCTGGTGATTTAGGGCAATCCAATTTGCCTATCCTCTTCTCGGAGTTTATAGTTATCCCTACCAGAACACTATGAGAATGAGAGGATGAAGTCCACATTGTATTTTGTTCAGATTGTGGCTTCCGGATTAGACATTTTTCTAGGATTTGTTTACCCGTGTCACCTCCCCGTTAGCGGCAGTGTGGCTAATCTGTTTCACCTCTGATTCCGCCCTGGTGCCAGCTTCACTCTGCGAGGTTGCCGCCTGCTCGGTGTGGCCAGATAGGGAGTCACTTGTCTCCTCAAGGATGGGGTTTTCACCCATATCCGTTAGATAGTTAGGATTTTTGAGGTTTTAACCCTCGCGAATCCCCCAACCCATACCCTTTCAGTTTCTGAAAGCTCCTGGTTGGAACGAACCGCAC
>NZ_JAAHFZ010000152.1:0-2157 GCF_010672795.1 Moorena sp. SIO1G6 | reverse complement strand
CCATTAGAGTCGATGCCTGGTATTACCCAGGGCACCTCTCCTTCAAATCCGGACGTGAAAGTTTCCCCTCATCCGGCTCCTAGATATTCTAGTCTTTCGACTTGCCCCCATGAATATGTTGGTGACAACTTTGGTGGACAGCCATAAGGTTGTTTTTCTTCCAGTTGTCATGATTTCCATCAATGTGGTGGAGATGTACTCTTTCTTCATCAATGAATTTCATTCCGCAATACCCACAGGAATGGTTTTGTTTCTTTAAAGCTTTTGCGGTAGCATCGGAGTAGAGCTGGGAATTTCTCTGACTCCAATAGACTAAGTCTCCGTCATAAGGGGACTTAGTCCCTTTTACCATTATGTGTTTGTTTTGTTCATACCCTACTGCGGGGAAACCCTTCTCACATAGTTTATTGGCCTGGTACCGGTTTACCTTCTTTTCGCTACGGAATTTCCGGTGTGCGGTATATCTCATGTGCCATAAATTGTCTCGGGAGCTGCCCATGTCGCAATACTTGTGGTAATTCCTCCATCCACGCACAATGGGGGCTAGTTTCTTAGCTTTAACTTTTGCACCATAATTCGAGTTGTTGACTACGGCCTTAATTTTCCTGCGGATGTTCCTATGATTGTCCGCTGAGGGAGTACATTGGAACTTTCCGTTTTGTTTGACACGCATGTGCCATCCTAGGAAGTCGAATCCGTCTGTCGTCTTGGTTATCTTGGTCTTTTCTTCGCTGATTTCCATGCCGCGTTCCGCCAGGAATTCCTTGATTTTATTCAGGATTTTCTCAGCGTTGTCTTTTGGCTTGAGGAATATTACCATGTCGTCTGCATATCTGACGCTTGGATGTATCCCTTCTATTCCGTCAAGTGCAATATTAGCGAGTAGTGGGCTAACGACGCCTCCCTGTGGAGTTCCTTGCTCAGGAAATTCCAGGTCAACTCCTGCTTTGAGACAGCGGAATATCCCAGTCTTCAAACTTGCTGGCGCAATTATCCTATCCATTATGGACTTATGGGAGATACGGTCGAAGCACTTCTTGATGTCTAACTCGACTATTCTTTTGTTGATGCCGTTTACTCTTGACTTTAGATTGTCAAATACGTATTTTTGGGCATCGTGGGCACTTCTTCCTGTTCTAAACCCATAACTGCGGGCATGGAACAGGGCTTCGTGTGCTGGTTCGAGAGCGAATTTTGCTAGACATTGCCATGCTCTATCGGAGATTGTTGGTATCTTGAGTATCCTTACTTTCCCATTCTTTTTAGGGATTGGGATTTCTCGGAGGCCGGAGTGCTTCCAGTCGAGGGCGTTTTGCCTCATGTTCTCAAGTAGTCCCAGTCTCTCGTCATAATTCAGTGCAGTTTTCCCGTCGATACCGGCGGTTTTCTTGCCCTGATTGAGCTGAGTTACTTGACGGATGGCCAAAAGCTGTGCTGAACGGGATTTCAGTATCAGTTTCTGTAGAGACCGAGCTTTCCTCAAGTCACCAGCTTGAACCGCTTTATACACGCGCCTCTGTAGGCGGAAAAGATTTTTCCGGAGTTGCTTCCAGTTTTGTCCTTTCCAAAGGTCACTAGATTTTTGTCTGTGTCTACCCATTCTCTCCATTGGTTTGTGTGTTCTGAATACCCGTGCCCAGTTTTGAGCACATCTTACCCGATGGTGGGGATTAGGCTTGGCATAGCTTACCGAAGTTACGACCGTTCTTCAGACCCAATTATTACCATCGTTTTTACTCGTTCCATTTCCCAGATTGTTTTGATGATTTAGGGCAATCCAGTCTGCCTACCCTCTTCTCAGAGATTGCGAATAACAACAATTCTTTCCGCGAGAATGAGAGGGTGTCATGCACATGTTTTTGTCAGATTGTGCTGAATTCATTAGACATTTTTTTAGGATTTGTTTACCCATGTCATCTCCCCGTTAGCGGCAGTGTGGCTAATCTGTTTCACCTCTGATTCCGCCCTGGTGCCAGCTTCACTCTGATGAAATGCCGTTCACCTCGGTGTGGCCAAAGATAGGGAGTCACTTGTCTCCTCAAGGGGTGGGTTTTCACCACCATCCAGGAAATAGTTAGGATTTCGGGGTTATCCCCGCGAATCCCTTAACTCATACCCCTCTAGTTTCTAGAGGCTCCTAGCTAAAACGAGCCGCAC
>NZ_JAAHFZ010000151.1:0-2168 GCF_010672795.1 Moorena sp. SIO1G6 | reverse complement strand
ACAATAGCGTAATAAGGCTGACACGCTATAGACAAAAAGTCAACGAAAAATAAAGGATTATAAGGTTGAATTTCCCTATAATGATTTCCCTAAGTTTCCGGTGGATAGTATCACCCTAAAAGTTCAACAGAATGGTTATCAGGAACGAAGTAACCTCACAGGTGCTCTTAAGAAAGGTCGATTTCTTAAGTAGGTAGTTAGCCACATGGCCTGTGTAGGAAAGATTGAGTCAGAAGCAAACGTCTAGGGTAATACCTAGAATACGCTGACGGACTCACGTGATGGGAAAAGATATGGTTGTAAGTAGCAATGAATAAGTCTAAAACTCGGGGGTTCGCCCCACAGTCGGAATGGAATCGGGTCGATTGGCGCAAGCTAGAAAGAACCGTATTTAAGTTGCAAAAACGAATATATCGAGCCTCTGTTCGTGGTGACGTTCGCGTGGTTAGAAGGTTACAAAAGACTCTAATGAAATCCTGGTCAGCTAAGATGCTGGCGGTAAGGAAGGTAACACAACAGAATAAAGGTAAAAAGACTGCCGGAATAGACGGGAAAAAAGCTTTAAAAGGCAAACAACGCCTCGTCTTAGTAGCCAACCTCAAACTGTACAAAAAACCTCAACCAACCCGTAGAGTTTGGATTGATAAACCTGGTCGTAAAGAAAAACGCCCCTTAGGGATACCCACTATTTACGACCGGGCACTCCAAGCCTTGGCAAAACAAGCATTAGAGCCAGAATGGGAAGCGGTCTTTGAACCAAACTCATATGGCTTTAGACTAGGAAGGTCATGTCATGATGCAATTGAAGCAATATTTAAATGTATCAGTCAAAAACCCAAATGGGTACTAGACGCCGATATATCTAAATGCTTCGATAAAATCAACCACGACGCTCTTCTCTCAAAAATAAATACCTACCCATCTATGAAGCGATTAATCAAAAACTGGTTAAAAGCAGGAGTAATAGATAAGGAAACATTCTCACCTACAAACGAAGGCACTCCTCAAGGCGGAATAATATCCCCGCTTTTAGCGAACATAGCCCTCCACGGAATGGAAAACAGGATAAACGAATATGCCCAAACCTTACCCGGATGCAAACGGGATAACAAAAAAGCATTAAAGTTAATCCGATATGCAGACGATTTCGTCATAACACATAAATCCAAAGAAGTGGTAGAAGAATGTCAGAGAATCATCAGCGAATGGTTGAGAGATATCGGCCTGGAACTAAAACCCGAAAAAACCAAACTGACACACACCTTTAAAGGATTTGACTTTCTAGGATTTAATATCCGTCAATACCCAGTAGGAAAAAATCAGTCGAAACAGGGTTTTAAAACCATCATCAAACCATCCAAAGAAAAAGTAAAAGAGCACTGGAAGCGACTATCAAGTGAAATAAGTAAACACAAAGCCGCCCCACAAAACGCCCTAATCAGGCATCTAAAACCCATAATAAGAGGATGGTGTAACTATAATCGCAGTGTCGTAAGTAGCGAAACATTCTCAGATTTGGACAACATGCTCTGGAACAAACTTCAAAGATGGGGATACAGGAGACATCCAAACAAATCAAAAACCTGGGTGAATAAAAAGTACTGGGGAACTAAGGTTGAAAAACCAAAAGAACCATGGGAAGCACCAAAGATAGATAACTGGGTATTCATGACAAATGAGGAGAACTATCTCCCGAAACATGCCAAAACAAAAATTGTAAGGCATGTAAAGGTCAAAGAATCCAGAAGTCCTTTCGATGGTGACCTAGTGTACTGGAGCAACCGAATGCAAAAACACCCTGAAATGACTAGCCAGAAGGGTAAACTTCTGAAAAGACAGGAAGGGAAATGTGCTGATTGTGGTCTCACATTCAGAGATGGAGATTTATTGGAAACGCATCACATAATACCACGCGCACAAGGTGGAAACGACCAACTCAGGAATCTTGAGCTACTCCACCTACATTGCCACGATGTAAAACATAGAACTAAAGTCAATCCAAAGTGTATTGAGTCAAGTAACGACTCCTCTAAGCTAGATGACAATCCTTTCTAATGTGGAGGTACCAATGAAAGTGTGTTCCTATCATGAGGAGCCGTATGACGGGAAACTGTCACGTACGGTTTTGGAGACGAGTCGCAGAGGTAACTCTGCGGCTTAGTTTAATA
>NZ_JAAHFZ010000150.1:0-2175 GCF_010672795.1 Moorena sp. SIO1G6 | reverse complement strand
GTTAGAGTCGATGCCCGGTATTATCCGGGGCACCTCTCCTTCGGAACCGTGCATGAGACTTTCATCTCACACGGCTCCTAGATATCCTCTCCTTTCGGAGTGCTCCAGTGTATCTGTTGGTGGCAGCTCTGATGAACTGCTAGTAGATTCTTTTTCGACCAGTTGTCGTGGTTTCCATCTACATGATGAAGGTGTACAGATTCGTCTTCTAAGAACCTCAACCCACAGTGTCCACAGGAATGGTTTTGCCTTTTCAATGCGTCAGATGTAGCATTGGAGTAAAGGCGAGAGTTCCTTTGACTCCAATAGACTAGGTCACCGTCATAGGGTGACTTAGTCCCCCTTACGTTTACGTGTTGGTTCTGTTTGTAACCTACCTTCGGGAATGCCTTTTTGCATAATTCATTGGCCTTATACCGGTTCACTTTCTTTTCCTTTCGGAATTTCCGGTTTGCCGTCTTTGCCATAAACCATAAGGAATCCCTGGAGCTGCTCATGTCACAGCTACTGTGGTAGTTGCGCCATCCGCGAACGATGGGGGCTAATTTCAAAGCTTTTACTTCAGCACCATAATTCGAGCAGTTGACTACGTTTTTAATCTTCTTACGTATATTCTGGTGGTTTTCCTCTGAGGGAATGCACGAGAACTTTTCGTCTTTTCTGACGCGGAATTTCCACCCCAGGAAGTCAAATCCGTCTGTCGTTTTGGTTAGCTTGGTCTTTTCTTCACTGATTTCCATACCTCTTTCAGCTAGGAATTCCTTGACTTTATTGAGGATTTTTTCAGCATTGTCTTTTGGCTTGAGGATGAATACCATATCGTCTGCGTACCGCAAACTTGTGTGTATGTCCTCTATTCCGTTTAATGCCACATTTGCTAATAGGGGACTAACCACACCACCCTGGGGTGTACCCTGGTCTGGAAATTCTGCGGATACTCCTGCTTTTAGGCATCTGAATATTCCTATTTTGACTTTAGCGGGTGCTATTAGTCTTTCCATTATGGCGGTGTGACTGATACGGTCAAAGCACTTTTTGATGTCTAGTTCTATGATTCGTTTGTTGATGCCATTGTGGTTAGATGCTAGGTGTATTTGTAGACGTTTTTGAACGTCTTGGGCGCACCTACCTGTTCTGAACCCGTAGCTATCTCCACTGAACGTGGCCTCGTGGGCTGGTTCTAAGGCTAATTTTACTAGACATTGCCATGCTCGGTCGGCTATGGTTGGTATTTTCAACATCCGGATTTTCCCGTTCTTTTTGGGAATGGGAATTTCACGTAGTCGGCTATGCTTCCAGTCGAGGGCATGGTCGTTCAATGTTTCTACCAGTTCCATGCGTTCTTTGTAGTTGAGGCTTGACTTTCCATCAACTCCAGCCGTTTTCTTACCCTTGTTTAGCTGTGTCACTTGTCGGACTGCCAAAAGTTGAGCTGAACGGGATTTCAGTATTAGCTTTTGTAGAGACCGTGCTTTCTTCAAGTCACCAGCTCGAACCGCTTTGTACACTCGTTTTTGAAGGCGGAATAAGTTTTGGCGGAGTTTCTTCCACTGTTGCTTTTTCCAAAGTTCACTATGGTTGTTCATGTGTCTAACTATGCTCTCCTCGAATTTGTGTATTCTGAATACCCGCAGCCAGTTATTCGGCTGCATCCTACCCGGCAGTGAGGATTAGGTTTGACATAACTTACCGTAGATTCGACCGGTCTACAGACTCATTATTGCTGCCGTTTTTACTTGTTCCGTTCATCGGATTGTTCTGGTGATTTAGGGTAGTCCAATTTGCCTATTCCCTCCTCGGAGATTACAACTGTCGAGGATAAAACGTTGTGAGGATAATCGGGAATCAGGTCTCGCATATACTAGTCAGATTGCGGCCTAAACATTAGACACTTTTTCAGGACTTTTGCTTCTGTTACCCATGTCACCTCCCCGTTAGCGCCAGTGTCACTCATCTGATTAGTGTCTGATTGCGCCCTGGTGCCAGCTTCACTCTGCTAGGATGTCGCCTGCTCGGTGTGGCCAAGATAGGGAGTCACTAGTCTCTTCTAGGGGTCGGGTTTGCACCGCCATCCAGATGAACAGTTATAACTTTTGGGGTTGTCCCCGCGAGTTACCTAAGTCATACCCCTCCTGGTGGGGGAGGCTCCTACTTAGAACAAGCCGCACATCCTCT
>NZ_JAAHFZ010000015.1:50542-152498 GCF_010672795.1 Moorena sp. SIO1G6 | reverse complement strand
CAGCCCAGGTGGGGTCGCAATTTGGCTCGAAGTTGGTTAATCTGTTCCATGAGGGTTTGTGGTCTTTGTGGTAATTTCCATCAAACCCTCTCCCTGGCACTTTTTGCAACTTTTGTCCTGTACTGAGACCTGATAGTTATGCAAACCGCCGTAAGAATTAATAATTTTTCATTTTCCATTCTCCATTCTGACAAACAACCTACCCTTTACCGAACGCCGAAGGCGAACAATCTTTTTGAATTAAAAAGTAAGAATGAAGAATTTATAATTTGGAATTAACCATTCTCAATTCTTCATTCTACATTCTCAATTCTTCATTCTTCATTCTGAAGATTCTTCTTTGTCGATGTCTCTCGGATTAGGAACATCAAAAATAATCACAAATTCAGCCTCGGGCATGAGGCGTTTAAGAGCCGACCTATGACCCTCCGCATCGGATCGGTTGCGGAAACGAGCGACAACGACTCGTTGCATCTGTGGTAACAAGCGAACGATTGCCCATGGGTATAGGCGTTGACTGTAAGACATAATGAAATTACCTCCTTTTGAGTGGGAGACCCAGAGCCAGCCCGTGACGCTCTAACATCTGTGGGCTGGCTCTTCACTTATCTCCTTTTGAGTGTTCTCTTTTATAGAATAGCATAAAAATCGCACAATTATAACATATTTTGAAAATTTTTGTAACAATTTTGTGAGGGAGTAGGGAGTAGGGAGTAGGGAGTAGGGAGTAGGGAGTAGGGAGTAGGGAGTAGGGAGTAGGGAATAGTAAATGCGATTGACCATAGGTTACGCTACGCGATGCTCCTTTGGAGCCGCTGCGCGATCGCATTTACTGATCACAGCTAGATGCGATCGCATTTACTGATCACAGCTAGATGTGATCGCATTTACCTACCACAGCTAGATGTGATCGCATTTACCTACCACAGCTAGATGCGATCGCATTTACTGACCACAGCTAGATGCGATCACATTTACTGACCACAGCTAGATGCGATCGCATTTACTGATCACAGCTAGATGTGATCGCATTTACCTACCACAGCTAGATGTGATCGCATTTACCTACCACAGCTAGATGCGATCGCATTTACTGACCACAGCTAGATGCGATCACATTTACTGACCACAGCTAGATGCGATCGCATTTACTGATCACAGCTAGATGTGATCGCATTTACCTACCACAGCTAGATGTGATCGCATTTACCTACCACAGCTAGATGCGATCGCATTTACTGACCACAGCTAGATGCGATCGCATTTACTGATCACAGCTAGATGCGATCACATTTACTGACCACAGCTAGATGCGATCGCATTTACTGACCACAACTAGATGCGATCACATTTACTGACCACAGCTAGATGCGATCGCATTTTCCTACCACAGCCATCTGCGATCGCATTTTCCTACCACAGCCATCTGCGATCGCATTTTCCCACCACAGCCATCTGCGATCGCATTTTCCTACCACAGCCATCTGCGATCGCATTTTCCCACCACAGCCATCTGCGATCGCATTTTCCCACCACAGCCATCTGCGATCGCATTTTCCCACCACAACCGATTCCCGATTCCCGATTCCCGATTCCCGATTCCCGATTCCCAATTCTCAATTCCCAATTCTCAATTCTCAATTCTCAATTCCCTGTAGTATCACCTGTCCAGGGATATATTTTTCCTCTAGGATTGAAAATTGTTATGATCACGGGTTATTCAACAGAAAAACAAAGGGAGCTTTTGCCGAAATACCACTTGCAATTCCTGAAGCTTACAATAGCGATGGTTAATTGAAGCTCAAACTGCTTAATTGAGTATAACGGAAAAAGAAACTAATAATTGTTCGATCTTTTTTCGGTTGCTCAATCGGTCTGGACTAGATCTATCGCAGTTTTCAATTGGTTGAGGTAGATTTTGGAGTTTAGGCAAAAGGCAAGAGGGAACAGGGAAAAAATCCTGTGTACTTCATAGGTATGAGGTAAGCATTCAGCCGTCAGCCGTCAGCCGTCAGCTTATTTTATTCACAAGTTGTTCGGTGTAGCGTGCGCTATGGGCATAAACTGTTTCGGTAGCGTGGCCAAAGGCCTTTAGCTGAATACTTACGATCTGAAAAACCCTATAACCACAGGATCGCTATCAAAAACGCGTTCGCGTAGCGTGACCAAAGGTCAATCGCGTGCATCTCATTAAAGTTTGACTCGGTGATGGGTTACTACCGACCGTTGATTAGCTGACGGCTGAGGGCTGATAGCTGAATGCTTACCTCCCTACTCCCTACTCCCTGCTCCCTACTCCCTAATTCCTACCCAATTGAAAACCTTGAATAGTCGCTTGTTAACCAAATCACAACTTCAGCACAAATCATGAAAAACTCAGAAATACCAATCCCAAATCCCGCCCAAACCATGATGGCGGATGACCAATCCATGACCAATTCACCAGAAACTATGGACAATCAAGACCTAGGGATGGCAACCGCCCCATCCATGGAAAGCCCAAAAGAAGTCATCAACGTTGACGCCCAACATTCCTATCCTCCCTATCCTCCCTATAACCCACCATCCCTAACCCTTGACACAATTACTACTGTGACTATGCCAGTGCTGACTCCTGGTAACAATGGTGACGCCGTACGATTTTTGCAGCAGATCCTAATCAGCTTGGGCTACACCATTGTTAAATTTAACGCCAATTTTGACCGATATACCTACCTAGGTGTGACTCAATTCCAACGCAACAACCGTTTGAAAGTGGATGGAGTAGTTGGCTGGCATACCTGGCGTAAGTTGGGTGAAGCTAGTGTCTCCCGGCGTCGTTACTAGGGCATAGGGAGTAGGGAGTAGGGAGTAGGGAGTAGGGAGTAGGGAGTAGGGAGTAGGGGAGTCAGATCAGTTTTCCCTTTTGCCTCTTGCTTCTTGCCTATTCTGTATTCCCGATTCCCGATTCCCGATTCCCGATTCCCGATTCTAAATTCTAAATTCTAAATTCTAAATTCTAAATTCTAAATTCTAAATTCCCGATTCCCTGTTCCCTCCTGATTAATCATTCGCCAAGGAAAAATTGACACAAATATCCAATATACTGCTCGCTTTGTGTATGCTTTAATTACACAGATACCTCTCTAGCATTTTCATTGTTTCACATCTCAACTGAAAATGCTAGGGTTGATCAGATACTTTAGAAAAGTTAGCAATCAAAAAGACAACCGGATCAATCCGGTCATTTATTATCATCCCTCTACTTAACGTCGAGGACTTTCAACTGCAAGTTTTTTTGGTAGGCGCGGATTTCTCGATCCACAGTTGCCACTGTCAAACCTTTCTCCAAAGCCTGGCTGATCAGCATCCTATCAAAGGGATCGCGATGGAGCAGGGGCAATTTTGATAACTGAGTCACACTACCTTCATCAAGATCGAGACTAGCAATTTGGTGAAGTTCACGCTGCTTTGGCAAAAACTTCTCTGGTGGCTCTGGCAATGGTAGCTTACCCAGTTGATACTTGACTATTGCCTCCCAAACTGAAACAACACTCAAGTAGACTTCGTTATCTGGGTCGCGGATGATGTCTCGAACATCTGTTGATAGCCGAGTGTCGCCACTGATGAACCATAGGAAAATATGCGTATCTAACAGAATTTTCACTATTGCTCAAACCCGTCTAGAATCTCATCTGGCAACGGGGCATCAAAATCATCAGGGACTTTAAACTGGCCGAGACAGAGTCCAAATGGACGTAACTGCTTTTGAGGAGTAGTTTCAGACTGCTGCTGTCCATACTTGCCCAACAGAAAATCAATGAAGTCTAATACCTGCTGCTGGAATACAGGTGGTAGCGCTTGCCATTTAACAAACAGCTCTTCCCTAGTTGCAGTAGGAGCATCCATGATTTATTACCTTAAACTATAGTCCACTTTATTCTAGCTGGGAGTAGGGAGTAGGGAGTAGGGAGTAGGGAACAGGCAAGAGGCAAAAGGCAAGAGGCAAGAGGCAAGAGGGAACGCTGAGCTGACTCCCGATCTCCCCACACTTTCGACAGTTGAGAAAACCGTTGCACTGAGCACATAGTTCCGACACTCCCCCCCGAAGTCCCTTTTTAGATCAATTTTGATCAAAAAACCGTTGCACTGAGCGCACACTTGAAAAAACCGTTGCACTGGCCGCACACTTCCGACACTTGGGACACTCCCCTTGCTTGGAAGTTCCTTTTCCTATCAATAGTGATCAGAAAACCGTTGCACTGAACGCACACTTCAGAAAACCATTGCACTGGCCGCACAGTTCCGACACTGTTGCCTATTGCTAGCATGCCTATTCCCGATTCCCTATTCCCTGCTCCCGATTCCCTATTCCCTGCTCCCTTCTAATTGCTATACTCAAAGCGTTGCCTCTGGAACCATCATCATGCACCAAATTCACTTGAAGGAAGCAGAGACTAAACTGGCGGAACTACTTGAAGCAGCAGCAGCAGGGGAAGAGGTTGTCATCCTCGGTAGTGATGGGAAATCTTTTAGAATTGTGCCAATGATTGTAGTACAAGCAACCCCTAAGTTTGGCAGCGCTAAGGGGCTAGTCAAAATTTCAGATGATTTTGACTAACCGTTATAATATTATAGGGAACAGTGTATCTATTGATTTTTAAATCATTATAAAAAGCAAATGTAGCAATGCCTGCTAAGGATATATTTCATGATGTTGTCAAAAAAGCGCTTGTCCAAGATAATTGGGTAATTACTCAGGACCCGTTAACGTTAGATTTACGCGATCGCCAATTGCATATCGACTTAGGTGCCGAAAGGCTAATTGCTGCACAGAAGGAGAATCAGCAAATTGCCGTTGAAATTAAAAGCTTTATTTCATCTTCTAGTGTCTTTCAATTTCATTTAGCGTTAGGGCAGTTTTTGAATTACCGGATTGTACTACGCCTCAAACAACCACAACGAGTACTTTATTTGGCTGTTCCTTTATCCATTTACGACGATTTTTTTGGTGAAGAACTCCCTCAACTTAGTATTAAAGAGTTTCAAGTCAATCTGTTAGTCTTCGATCCTAACCAGGAGGTAATTGTGGAATGGATAAATTAAATCAGTATCGTGAAGCGATTAAGAAAATATTAACCGATTACAGTAAAATAAAACCTTCGTTTGGTGATATAGACCGCTATACTTCCTTTGATCTAGAAAACGACCACTATCAAATATTCAGTGTGGGTTGGGAAGAGCATCGTCGTGTCTATGGTTGCTTGATTCACATTGATATTATCAATGACAAGATTTGGATTCAATATGATGGGACGGAATATGGTGTAGCGAATGAGCTTACTGATTTGGGAATTCCTAAGTATGATATTGTATTAGCCTTTCACACTCCGTTTATGCGTCAGTATAGTGATTTTGCGGTGGGTTGAAGGGAATAGTGAGTAGGGAGTAGGGAGTAGGGAGTAGGGAGTAGGGAGTAGGGAGCAGGGAGCAGGGAGCAGGGAGCAGGGAGTAGAGAAGTGCGGCTCGTTCCAACTAGGAGCCTCTAGAAACTAGAGGGGTATGAGTTGGGAGAATCGTGAGGAATAACAACCTCAAAAGATTCTTAACTGTCTAGCGGATGTGGGTGAAAACCCCACCCTTGCGGAGATAAGTGACTCCCTACCTTGGCCACACCGAACAGGCGACATCCTGTAGAGTGAAGCTGGCACCAGGGCGCAATCAGTTGAAAAGAAGCAGGTAACAACACTGGCGCTAATGGGGAGGTGACATGGTTAAACAAGTCCTAGAAAAGTGTCCTACTGACCTACCATAACCTGAACAAAACATATGGAATGTATCCCCTACTCTCACAGAGTTATTTTCTCTAATATCTGTAATCTCCGAGAGGGGGATGGGCAAAATGGACTGGCCTAAATCACCAGAACAATCCAAAAGACGGAACGAGTAAAAACGACAGCAAAAAGAGGTCTAGGGAAAGGTCGAAACCCTGGTAAGTTATGTCAAACTTAATCCCTCCTGTCGGGTAGGATGTGACCGGAAACTGGTCACGGGTATCAAGTATATAGATGTTGGAGAAGAGCATGGGTAGACACAGCCAAAAAGCTAGTGACCTTTGGAAAGGGCATCCGTGGAAGAAACTCCGCCAAAACCTTTTCCGCCTACAAAAGCGACTATATAAAGCAGTTCGAGATGGTGACCTGAGAAAAGCTAGGTCTCTACAAAAATTGATAATGAAATCCCGTTCAGCTCAGTTATTGGCCATCCGTCAAGTGACACAGCTTAACAAGGGTAAGAGAACCCCTGGTATTGATGGGAAGACATCCCTCACATACCAGCAGAGATTGAAACTTCTTGAGCAATTGAACCGTTTTGGTTCTGACTGGAAACATAACGGACTGAGGGAAGTCCCGATAGCCAAGAAAAACGGGAAGACGCGAATGCTAAAAATCCCGACAATCGCTGACAGAGCATGGCAATGTTTAGTTAAATTCGCTCTTGAACCTGCGCACGAGGCAACCTTTCACGCCTGGAGTTACGGGTTTAGGACTGGACGCAGCTCGCATGATGCCCAAAAACATGTGTTCGACCATCTGAACTCAAGAAACAACGGCATAACAAAAAGGGTAATTGAACTAGACATCAAAAAGTGTTTTGACCGCATATCCCACAGCTCAATAATGGATAGATTGCTAGCACCGTCGTCTATTAAACAGGGGATTTTTAGATGCTTAAAAGCGGGCGTCAATCCGGAATTCCCGGAGCAAGGAACACCCCAAGGAGGTGTGGTCAGCCCACTATTAGCCAACGTGGCACTAAATGGAATAGAAAGCCTACATCCATCCATCCGCTACGCGGACGACATGGTAATATTCCTAAAGCCAAAAGATGACGCCCAAAAGGTGTTAGATAAGGTGAAGGGATTCCTAGCTGAACGTGGCATGGAAATCAGTGAAGAAAAGACCAAGATTACTCACTCGACAGACGGATTTGACTTCCTGGGTTGGAGATTCCGAGTCCAGAAGAATGGTAAGTTCCGAAGCATTCCCTCAGCGGACAACTTAAGAACTATCAAAAAGAAGATTAAAGCCGTGGTCAACAACTCGAACTATGGTGCAAAAGTAAAGGCGCAAAAACTAGCTCCCATAATAAGGGGCTGGAGAAATTACCACCGGAACTGCAAGATGGACGGCTCCAGGAATTCACTTTGGTTCACAAGTCATAGAGCCTTCAAGGTATTCCTGAAAGAGAAGAAAATCAATCGATACGAAGCCGAAAGGTTAGTAAAGAAAGCATTTCCGGGAGTGAAATACAAGGAAAATAAGCATATTAAAGTCAGGGGCACCAAGTCCCCATACGACGGAGACTTGATGTATTGGAGCGAAAGAAACTCTAAGCTCTACGATAATGCTACTTCCAAAGCCTTGAAAAAGCAAAACCATTGCTGTGGACATTGCGGACACAGGTTACTAAGTGACGAAGTTGTCCACCTCCATCACGTAGATGGAAACCACGATAACTGGAATCCCAGGAACCTAATGGCAATTCACCAGAGTTGTCACCAATACACACACAGTAGCCAAAAAGATACTTAGGAGCCGTGTGCGGTGAAAGTCGCACGCACGGATTTGAAGGAGAGGTGCTCCCCTTAATCGGGGACATCGACTCTAACTAGGCAAGAGGCAAGAGGCAAAAGGCAAGAGGCAAGAGGGAACGCTGAGCTGACTGCCCAGCTCCCCAGCTCCCCATCTCCCTATCTCCCAGCTGGCTATGCCATAATCACTATATATAGCAATCCTATCTGATTCGTGAAAGAAATGGGCTGCTTTAAGGCAGAAGGCAGAAGGCAGCTATGCTGAAGGGACCGGAGTTGGAACTAGTTTTTAAGAAGTCCAGTGATTTTACAAATGATTTAGGATTGCTATAGCGTTTCTCGTAGCTATGAAGTACACATTATTTTTTGCTTCTTCCCTCTTTCCTCTTTATTCTTATCTGCTCCCTGCTCCCTGCTCCCTGCTCCCTAAGACCCAAAAATTTGTACCTCACAAGTTGTATAATTGCTATAGACAACAATGGGGGAGTCATGAACATGAGCGAGGTTGTTTGAACTCTCCACGGGTTGAAACCACGTGGATTCTAAGCTGATGTTACTTCGCGGGTTAAAACCACGCTGCGTAACGCTTCACGATAGGATCTAGAAAGAGAATCCAGTCTGTATCGTTGTGGCAGGTTATTAAACTAAGCCAGTGAGTCACCTCACTGACTCGTCTTCAAAACCGTACGTGACAGTTTCCCGTCATACGGCTCCTCATTATAGGAACCATTTTCATTGGTACCTCTAGAACGGGTTGGCATCTAACTCAGATGAGTCGATTTTCTTTCCGTGCTTTATATCGTGGCAATGTAGGTGAAGTAACTCTAGGTTTTTGTCTGAGTTATTTCCACCGAGTGAGCGTGGTATTATATGATGCTTTTCCATTAAATCTCCATCCTTGAAGGTGAGACCACAATGGGCGCATACCCCTTTTTGCCTTTTCAAAAGTCTTCCCAATTGAGCTGGTCATTTCAGGGTGCTTCTGCATTCTGGTGCTCCAATAAATCAGGTCGCCATCGAATGGACTCCGGGTTTCTTTGACTTTTACGTGTCTGACTATTTTAGTCTTGGCGTGTTTTGGTAGGTAATTATCCTCACCGGTCATGAATACCCAATTGTCTATTTTCGGGGCTTCCCATGGTTTCTTGGGTTTTTCGACCTTAGTTCCCCAATATTTCTTATTTACCCAGGTTTTTGATTTATTAGGATGTCTCCTATATCCCCATCTTTGAAGTTTGTTCCAGAGTAAGTTATCTAGCTTGGAAAATATTTCCTTACTAACTACTGAGCTGTAATAATTACACCATCCTATTGTAATGGGTTTGAGTTTTTTAATTAAAGCCGTTTGTGATGCGGCTTTATGTTTATCAATGACTTCTGAAAGTCGCCCATAATACTCTTCTATTTTCTTCTTGGATGGTTTGATTAAAGTTTTGAAACCTTGTTTTGATTGGTGTTTTCCTACTCCGTATTGTCGGATGTTGAATCCGAGGAAGTCAAATCCTTTAGAGGTGTGGGTAACTTTGGTCTTACTAGGTTTCAATGCCAAGCCTATGTCTTTTAGCCAATCCTCAATGATTCTTTGACATTCTTCTACCACTTCCTGGTTCTTATGCATTATGACGAAGTCGTCTGCATATCGAATTAGACTTATGCTATTTCTTCTCTGGGTTTTGCTCCTTCCTTTTTCTTTTATTGTTTCAGCATAGGTCTTGATTCTTTCTTCCATTCCATGGAGGGCTATATTCGCGCTTGAGTGGAGATATTATCCCACCTTGAGGAGTACCCTCATCTGTAGGGGAGAATGTGTTCCTATCCATCACACCTGCTTTTAACCATTGTTTGATTAATTTTCTCATGGATGGATATGTATTTAATTTTGTAAGTAGAGCATTGTGGTTGATTTTATCAAAGCATTTTGATATATCGGCATCTAAAACCCATTTTGGTTTTTGTTTAATGCTAATATATATTGCTTCGATGGCATCGTGACAAGACCGTCCTGGTCGGAACCCGTAGGAGTTGGGTTCAAAGATTGCTTCCCATTCAGGTTCTAAAGCCTGTTTGGCTAGAGCTTGTAATGCTCGGTCGTATATGGTAGGTATCCCTAGAGGCCGTTTTTCAGTTTTTCCGGGTTTTGGAATCCATACCCTTCTTGTTGGTTGCGGCTTCTTGTATATTTTCAGGCTGGCTACTAAGGCGAGTCTTTGCTTATCAGTTAAAGCTTTTTTCCCGTCTATTCCGGCAGTCTTTTTGCCTTTGTTTTGTTGGGTTACCTTTCTGACCGCAATCATTTTTGCTGACCAGGATTTCATCAGAGTCTTTTGTAGCTTTCTTACCACGCGGATATCGCCACGTCTTGAGGCTCGATATATTCGGTTTGGCAACTTAAAGACAACTAATTCTAGCTTGCGCCAGTTGGTTATCTTCCATTCCGACTGTGGGGCGAACCCCCGAGTTTTAGACTTGTTCATTGCTACTTCTGACTATATCTTTTCCTATAACGTGAATCTGTCTGCGTATCCTAGACATTACTCTAGGCATTAGCTTCTGACTCAATCTTTCCTTCATAGGCCATGCGGCTAACTACCTACTTGGAGACCGACCTCTACCAAGAGTACCTATGAGGTTACTTCGTTCCTGATAACCATTCTTTGAACTTTTAGGGTGATACTATCCACCGGGAGTTTAGGGAAATCATTGTAGAAGCCTTGAATCCTACAATCCTTTGTACTCCGTAACTTATTGTTTGTAGCGTTTCAGCCTTTTTTCGCTACGTTAGGGTGACGGTGGTTCGGGTGTATCTTCCTCTCGTACCCATGAGTTCTATTGCCTGTTACTAACCCCACCTTAGGCTGGTAGAGCTTCACTATTCGACCCCGCTTTAACCTAGAGCTTGTTAATTCTCATTGGTTAGGGGTAGGGCTGTCACTCGGATTTCACGAGGGTTGGTATCTCACCAACATGGTTATCAAGTTGTCAAGGTTCATTTACCTTGCAGTTAATCCCCCTGATTCCATAAAGGTTTTCAGGTTTCTAACTAACGAATCGCACCAAGGCTGCCCTACCGACCTCGGCTAGGGGAAACCCTAGCTGTGTCACTACTTTCCGAAGGATGTTGCATGCTCCAATTACGGTCGATGTCCCCTATTACGGGGAGCACCTCCGCTTCAGAACCGTGCGTGAAACTTTCGCCTCACACGGCTCCTAAGTATCTTTTTGGCTCCAATGTAATTGCTGGTGGCAACTTTGATGTACAGCCATAAGGTTGTCCTTTTTCCAGTTGCTGTGATTTCCATCGATGTGGTGGAGGTGAACTCGTTCTTCATCAGTGAATTTCATACCGCAATATCCACAGGAATGGTTTTGGTCGCTTAGGGCTTTTGAGGTAGTATTGTCGTACAGTCCGGAGTTTCTTTGACTCCAGTAGACTAAGTCTCCGTCATATGGTGACTTAGTCCCTTTGACATTTACGTGCTGATTTTGTTTGTACCCTACGGCTGGAAAAGCTTTCTTGCATAGTTCGTTGGCTCTGTACCGTTTTACTTTCTTTTCCTTTCGGAATTTACGGTTTGCGGTTTTAGCCATAAACCATAAACTATCTCGGGAACTGCTCATGTCACAGCTTTTGTGGTAGTTCCTCCATCCACGCACTATTGGTGCTAACTTTTTGGCCTTAACTTCCGCTCCATAATTCGAGCAATTGACCACGGTTTTAATCTTCTTGCGTATATTCCTATGGTTCTCCACTGAGGGAGTGCAGTGGAATTTTCCGTTTTTCTTGACTCGCATGTGCCAGCCTAGGAAATCAAATCCGTCTGTCGTTTTGGTTATCTTGGTCTTTTCTTCGCTGATTTCCATCCCTCTTTTTGCTAGGAATGTTTTAATTTTCTCTAGCACTTTGTCAGCTTTATCTTTTGGTTTGAGGATTATAACCATATCGTCTGCATATCTAATGCATCTGTTTCTGGGGTTTATTTCCTCTACTCCGTTTAGTGCTATGTTGGCGTATAGTGGACTGACTACACCTCCTTGGGGTGTGCCTTGCTCCGGGAATTCCGGATTGATGCCTGCTTTTAGACATCTGAATATCCCCAATTTCAGACCCGCAGGTGCTAGCAATCTATCCATAATGGAGTCGTGGGAGATGCGGTCAAAACACTTTTTGATGTCTAGTTCGATTACTCTTTTGTTGATGCCGTTCTTGTCCGATTTCAGGTTTAAGAATAGTAGTTTTTGTGCGTCTTGGGCACATCTACCTGTTCTGAATCCGTAACTGAAGGCGCTGAACGTTGCTTCATGAGCTGGTTCAAGAGCGAATTTTGCTAGACATTGCCATGCTCTATCTTGAATTGTTGGTACTTTCAACATTCTCGTACCCCCGTTTTTCTTAGTTATCGGGATTTCCCTTAAACCTTGGTGCGTCCAATTTTCCGCACTGGAGCCTAGTATTTTGAGTACCTCGAACCTTTCTTTGTAGCTTAGGGATTCTTTCCCGTCTACTCCGGCAGTTCGTTTTCCTTGATTGAGTTGTGTCACTTGTCGGATAGCCAAAAGTTGTGCTGACCGGGATTTCATTATCAGTTTCTGTAGAGACCGAGCTTTCCTTAGGTCGCCTTCTCGAACTGCTTTATATACTCGCTTTTGTAGGCGGAAAAGGTTCCGGCGGAGTTGCTTCCACTTTTGGCTTTTCCAGAGGTCACTGTATTTCATACGTGTCTACCCATGCTCTTCTAGAGTTTGTATATCTTGATACCCGTCACCAGTTTCCGGTGACATCTTACCCGGCAATAGGGATTAGACTTGGCATAGTTTACCGAGGTTTCGACCGTTCCTCAGACCTAATATTGTTGCCGTTTTTACTCGTTCCGTCTATCAGATTGTTTCGACGATTTAGGGCAGTCCATTTTGCCTATCCTCTTCTCGGAGATTCCAATTGTCCTGCAAAGAACATTGTGAGAATGAGAGGATGAAGTCGCACATTTTGTTTTCAGATTGTGGCTTTGCGGTTAGACACTTTTTCAGGACTTTTGCTACTGTTACCCATGTCGTCTCCCCAAAGCGCGGTAGTGTGGCTAATCTGTTTCACCTCTAATTCCGCCCTGGTGCCAGCTTCACTCTACAGGTTGCCGCCTGTTCGGTGTGGCCAAGATAGGGAGTCACTTGTCTCCTCAAGGGGTGGTTTTTCACCACCATCCGAAGGACAGTTAGAACTTTTGAGGTTATATACCTCGCGAGTCCCCCTAGTTATACCCCTCCTGTTTCAGGAGGCTCCTACTAGGAACGAGCCGCACTTACAGTCAGCATTTATCAACTCTCCTGCTCGGGACCTATAAAGCCCACGCTTAACTCGCCTTCCGCTTTCCTTCCACCCTTCGGGTTTTGCACCAAGTGTAGGTAGAAAATCACGATCTAGAAAGCTAGCTTTGCTTGTGTAAATTAGAGTCGATGTCCCCTATTACGGGGAGCACCTCTCCTTCAGAACCGTGCATGAAACTGCAATAGCGGCTTCCACCACGTCATCCAAGCTTGCTGAGGGACGACCGTAACGCAAATTCTCTAAAATACTGTCATTAAAAATAAACGTATCTTGACTGACCACCCCAATATCCCGTCGCCAATCTTCCAGACGATAATCTGCTAGAGGACGGCCATTGACTAGAATATCTCCTGCCGTTGGTTGATACAGCCCGATGAACAAATCCACAATCGAAGACTTACCTGCCCCCGACTCCCCGACTAAGGCAGTTACCTTGTTTCGAGGCAGAGTAAAAGTTAGATTCTTAAGGGCAAAATTATCATCGTTACTATAGGAAAGGCTTACAGACTTAAACTCAATATCTTCCCTTAGTCCTCTAAACGGCTCACTGCCCGAGTGCTCAAATACCTTATCTCTCTGGTCTAAAATCGTCTCTAACCGTACCATCCGAGCGCTGTTATCCACAAGAAATGTAATCGTGCCTGAAGTTCCTTTCAAGCGCCCCGATAACCGTTGCAAGGCCAGCAAAAAGGTCAACAACAGGGGTAGGATGGTGGCCTTACCCCCTTCAAATAGTACTGCGGAAGCGGCCAAAATTCCCAGGGCTACCATGGGCAAGGTATCTAAAATTGGCTCCGGCAGGTACAAGACCACTGCCCGCTTTTTTAGTTGTTTCTCGATGTTACCTAATAGCTGATTTGCCCCCGTTAGTGTCTGTGGCTGGGTACCAAAGGTATGCAACAACCTCAATGCTTGGATGCTCTGAGTAATATACTTAACCGACTCCACCTGGCTTGCCGTCACCCGCTTTACCACTCGTCGTAATCGGGGAATCAGCTTGTACTGCACATAAGCCACTGCCAGGATCAGCACCGTTGCCGCCCCTGCCAAGATGGGGGATAGGCGCACGATAATAACCAGGTAAACCAAGGAGAACGACAGATTTAGTACCAGATTGTTGAAGTATGTGATCTGCAGATCCACTGCCAAAGCCGCATCATTGGCAAAAAGTACTAGGTCACCGACCTTATAGCGGCTCACACAGCCATAGCTAAAAGTCATAATCCGTTCAAACACTTTGCCCGTCACATAGGGCTGTGCTTTGGCCGATAGGTAAGCTGTCGATACCTTATTGACATAGTTACTGACACTTAAGCCGATTTGCAGCACCACTGCCCCAAAGATTAATACTAAAAACATTTGCTCTGGTGGCAAAGGCAGAATCTTAGCAAGGATTTGAGCTATTGTTGGATTGGTTGGTGTGTCTGTTCCAGGGTCATCAGTCCCGGTTAAGTAACCAATTGCTAGATAAATAACACCTAGGGTGCTGCCCTCTAGGACGGCACTGACGAGATTAGTAACCAGGTTAATCCCAATCAGCCACCAGTTTTTCCGGGCTGTCTCCCCGACCAGAACATAGGCTGGCGATCGGAAATTAGGAATGAGTTTTTTCAGTTTTTTCACAATTAATATAGGTTTTTTATTTGAGATTTAAATATAAGATTGAACTAAATCGCCCCAAAATCCTTAACCCCATAAAACCCAATCCTTCTAGACTGCCTACGAGTAAACTCTCCCACAGAAGAGTTACCATCCGGATCGATTACCCCTGTTACCTGCTGCCATAACTCAACCGGAGCCAACGATACCTTATAAATGCGATCGCCACTCTTGCACACGTGATACCACTTGCTTTCCTGGCACTGACTACACCAAAAAGCCTCTAGCCACTCTCCTTCCAGAGCTACTGTGGTTTTACTGGCTATCAGCATCAAGGCATATTTTTGTTTAACACCACGCTGCTGAAGTTGTCCTGCTCGATCGGCAAACAACCGATACTTTTGACTAACGCTATCAAGGTAGCAACCATGAATGGGACATAAAATAGCTCTTCGTTTAGAACGCTTCCGGTTGCGTTGACATCGTTTGGTTTGAGGTGTTGATGGTGGCATTAGGGAATTTAGAATTTAGAATGCGCGAATTGAGAATGAAGAATTGAGAATGAAGAATTGAGAATGAAGAATTGAGAATGAAGAATTGAGAATGAAGAATTGAGAATGCGCGAATTTAGAATCGGGAGGCAAGTGTAGAACAGGCATCTTGCCTGTTGCCCAACCCTAGAACCGGCATCTTGCCTGTTTCATTTCCGGGCAGCCAGGATGGCCACCCCACTCCTATTCATTCCGCCCCTCAGCAATGCCCTTATAGCTGATACGCGACACGCTGATAGCTTACATTCAACTCACAAAATTTTCTGAATACGGCCTCTTGCCACTATTCGCGCATTCTAAATTCGCGCATTCTAAATTCCCGATTCTCTACTCCCTACTCCCTTCTTCTCCAAGAAGTCCCACAAATTCTCGCAAAGCCACACTAGAACCAAACTGCCATCCCTTATTAATGTATTGGGGAATTGTTTCTTTCACCGGGAAATTTGGAAAAATTTCGCTGGTTTGAACCTCTAAATAGCGGCCACTTTCAAATCGATAGATGTGAATTGTGTCCGCTTTGTAAATCCAAACTTCTGGAACAGCTAGAGGAATGTAGTCGTTAATATCAGTAATTGAAGTCAGGTCAATTTCTAGGGCGAGATCCGGTGGTGGATCTTGGCTCAGGTCTAGTCTTCGCTTTCCTAAAATTGCTTGGTAATTTTGGATGTAGAAACAAGCATCTGGCTCCACTCCAGGCATTCCCCCTTGCCTGAGGGTAATGGGATCAAAGCTCTGCCAATCTTTTCCTTCATAGCGTAGCAGTGCTTTAACTAAGTCAGCCAGTATATCAGCTTGGTTACCGTGTTCAGGAAGAGGAGCCATGAGCAAAATCTGATTATCTCGAAATCGCATGCGAATACTAGCCCGGTCACCAAGCTTTACCAACAGCTGCTCATAGTCTTCCCAAGTTCCTGGGAACCGCAATTGAGTTCCAGGAGCTAGATCAATAGTGGTTGGGGTGATGGTGGGCAACATATCGCAAAGGGAACAGGGAATTTAGAATTTAGAATGCGCGAATTTAGAATCGGGAATCGGGAATCGGGAATCGGGAATCGGAACCCACCCCTAACCCCTCCCAGGAGGGGAACGGTAATCGGGAGCAGGTGGAAGAAGAGTGGCAAGTGTAGAATAGGCATCTTGCCTGTTTCATTTTATTTAAAAGCTAATAGCTGATAGCTGATAGCACCTCAAGTAGCACCTCAAGTAGCGCATTAGCTGATAGCTTACCCTAAAACTCTTCCCCCTACTCCCTATTCCCTGTTCCCTGTTCCCAGATCCGCTGTTCCCTACTCCCTACATTACAAATCATCAGGATTGACCCCAAGGCTACGCAATCGTTCTGCCAATCGTTCAGCCCGTTGGTGTTCCTGTTCAGCCCGTTCTGCTGAAGTTGGAATCCAATTACCAGCTTCATCATACCAACGCAGCCACAACCCTTCTGTTTCTTGATATTTCCCCTGCCAAACTCCTAACCCTAATTCCAGCCTTGGAAACCAAAATTTCGGTTCAGAAAGTTCTACCGCCTGATACTGTATGGGCATTAATTGAAACACCCGGAACTGGTTGTCATAACGGTCAAAAACCACATAATAAGGAATCCGCATGTACTGCTCATAAGCTTGCCATTTAGTAGGTGGCTTGTTCGCAGACCTTAGGGTTTGTCCTAAATCTTCGGCTTCGGTACCTGGTGATAGGAGTTCCACCACTAAAAATGGGGCTATTCCTTCCTGCCAAACCACATAACTCCAGCGCAGGTCTAGTTGTTGTTGAGCGGGAGTCACACCCAATACCAGAAACCAATCCGGTCGCTTGTGCCATAACGAATTACGGCTATCGTAATATAAATTCAGGTCTGTACCAATGAACATTTCCTCCCTAGGGTAGTTGGGAGGTTGGCAGGTTTCTCGCAATAGTTGGGGTTGGAAGTCATGAAACTCGTCAGGCAAACCAGGCTCCTCTGGGTCTTCACTAGGTAGATCATACATAGTGGGCATAGTTTCCCTGGGAGGACGGGGTGGGTCAGTGTGGTACATGATCCTCTGTTGAACCTGATAGTTTGAGCATAGCATCTTGAGCTTTAGGGAATAGGGAGCAGGGAGTCGGGAATTTAGAATTTAGAATGCGCGAATTTAGAATCGGGAATTTAGTGCGTAGGGTGCGTTAGGGGCGGGCTTGCCCTGATTTTCAACCTCGTAGCCAGCGTTGGGATAGTCCGCCCCGTAACGCACCACCAAGTAGAATTTAGAATCGGGAATTGGGAGCAGGGGGGACAAGAGTGGCAAGTGTAGAACAGGCATCTTGCCTGTGGCCTCAACTGTAGAACAGGCATCTTGCCTGTGGCCTCAACTGTAGAACAGGCATCTTGCCTGTGGCCTCAACTGTAGAACAGGCATCTTGCCTGTGGCCTCAACTGTAGAACAGGCCTCTTGCCTGTGGCCTCAAGTGTAGAACAGGCATCTTCCCTGTTTCCTCAAGTGTAGAACAGGCCTCTTGCCTGTGGCCTCAAGTGTAGAACAGGCATCTTCCCTGTTTCCTCAAGTGTAGAACAGGCCTCTTGCCTGTGGCCTCAAGTGTAGAACAGGCATCTTGCCTGTGGCCTCAAGTGTAGAACAGGCATCTTGCCTGTGGCCTCAAGTGTAGAACAGGCATCTTGCCTGTGGCCTCAAGTGTAGAACAGGCATCTTCCCTGTTTCCTCAAGTGTAGAACAGGCATCTTGCCTGTGGCCTCAAGTGTAGAACAGGCATCTTCCCTGTTTCATTTTATTCAAAAGCTGATACGCGACACGCTGATACGCGACACGCTGATAGCTCATACCTCATACCTCATACCTCATAGCTTACCCGACTCCCGACTCCCGACTCCCGACTCCCTAAAACCATAGACACACAATCTCCCCCTTAATCACTTTCCTGCTGTTGACATCACAACTAATGAAAAGTGGTGTGGGGAGAGACTGAGATCAACAGGACCATCGAAGCCCACTCCTAAAATTAAATACTAGATAGTTATTACTATCTAGTATTTAATTTTAGTTCGTAGGGTGGGTTAGGCTGGGCAAGGATTTTGAGGGATTACCAATCAGTTTGTATCCGCGCCGTAACCCACCTTCTTGAAATTTCGCGCCTGACTACGGACGCTTTTTAATTAGCGCGGGTTGCCAATTTTATTTTTTAGATGATTTCCTAAACAAACCAGTAAAACAAACTAGTAAACTAAACTATTAGTAGTTAGACCCCAATTATTTATTCTTATTAACTGAGAGCTTTCAGGATAATTTAGAAAATTGGTGGGATAATTTTGTTTAATCCTAAACATAGTTTTCTTAAACAATCTAATCCCCATCCTACCCTTTATCATTAATAACTAGATAATCATATAGTCGTTAATTGGCTTTTATGAAATTAGTTAATGTAAGCATTCAGCTATCAGCTATCAGCTATCAGCTATCAGTTATCAGCTTATGGGCTATGGACAGGCTACTTGAGGTGCTTATGGGCATAGGGTAAGCAAAGGGAACAGCTTTTGAATAAAACCGGTAAGCATTAGTTTAATCTGAGTTATGGAAAGCTGTTCGCGCAGCGTGAGCTTTTAGCTCACGGCTGACCGCACCTCAAGTAGCGTGAGCTTTTAGCTCACGGCTGACCGCTGACGGCTGAATGCTTACTAGTTAATTAATAACTTATATAGCACTACGCATTCAGATGTTTAACATTCCTAAACTCCGAAACTTAGTCATAGCTTACTTCTGACTTCTTACTTCTTACTTCTTACTTGCGCCTAGCGCTATAGCGAGCACCGATTGAAATAAATTATTTACTAAAGCAAGTCAAAAAAACTAGTAAAACCAACGCTTATTAGTTAGGCGTTAGGTACCAATTATTTATTCTTAGTAACTGAGATATGTCAGGACAATTGAGTAAATTTGTGGAATAATTTGTGGGATAATTTTGTTTAATCCTTAATTTAATTTTAGGGAACAATTTTTCCAGGAATTAATACTATCAAAAAACGGCGCATAAGTCAAGGTCATAAGGCAAAAGGCAATAGGCATGCTAGCAATAGGCAAGCTAGTGCTGTAGGGAGCGGTTAGCGATAGCGTAACCCCACAAAAGCCTCACGCTTTGTTGGGTTTCGTTGCCTCAACCCAACCTACGCCATGATCTAAAGTCAGTCAACCAGGGGAAATTGCTTATCCTTTTGCCTCTTGCCTTTTGCCTCTTGCCTACTCCCGACTCCCGACTCCCTACTGCCTACTTAAGGCTTCACAAAGAACCTGATCATACTGTTTAGCAATCACTTCAGGAGTAAAATTCTCTAGTAAATACTCACGACCAGCCTGACCTAGGGAGTTTACTAACTCCTGATTAGCGGCCAGAGAGCGGATATAGTCAGCCAGACCTTGGCTGTCTCCATTCACGAAGCTGGCACCGCACTTAGCCTTGGCAATCAGCTCAGTTAAGTACGCTTGAGGAGAGCAAATTACCGCCACGGGAACCCCAGCAGCTAACGCAGAGTAGAGTTTGCTAGGAGCCACTAAGCTTTCCATACCAGGAATCACACTTACTAAGGAGAGATCGCAAGCGGTTAATGAGTAAGGCAGCACGTCTTTGTCTTGGTAGGGCAAAAACCGAAAATTAGTTAAACCTAAGCGCTTCACGTCCTCGATTAAGGCTTCTCGCTTCGCACCACTACCAATACAGACAAACTGAATCGGTTCGTCTTTCAGTAATTTAGCAGTCTCAAGAATCGTATCAATATCATGGCAGCGCCCCATATTACCAGAGTAAAGCACCGTAAACTTATTCACTAAGTTGTGCTTCTGGGCAAACCAGTTATCTGGCTTGGGAAGTGGCACAATCACATCTGGGTTAGCCCAACTGTGAATCACTGCAACCTTGTTAGCTAGTTTAGGACAAGTATCTATCACTCGTTGCTTCATGGCTGAACTGAGGACAATAATTGCCTCCGCTTTACGCCAAACCCGACGATTGAGACCTCTCCAAAATCGAGCCAAGGGATGATCGTGACCAATGACTCCTAACTCCACAGCAATGTCTGGATAAAAATCGTAAATTAGGCAAACATAGCGCATACCAAAAATCCTACGAGCCAGGTAGGCAACCACAGGGAAAAACGGTGGCGCAGTCGTTAATAACACCAAATTACGACGACGATAGTTTTTAACTAAGTGCAAGAAAGCTCGCACAGCAAAAATTAAGCCATTGACAGCCTTGCCACGAATCCGCTGAGGCCAAAGTTGAGCCGCACGCGATCGCTTAATTTGTACTTTTCCCAATTTTTCATACATTGGTGCAGTGGCAGTCTCAAAAGCATAGCCTGGTTGCCCAGTAAACACCTTAATATCCATCCCTTGTTTGCCCAATTGCATCACCAACTCTTGAATTAGCTGGCCAGTCGCAGCATAGTCAGGAGGGAAAAACTGAGTTAGTACAGACAGCCGCAGAGACTGGTCACTAACTGTATTTGTTGGTAACCAGTCTTTAATTGGGTTTGATGTTTTTAGTTGTTTAAGTAAAATCATAGCTCCACTGATAGTCTTTTCAATTGGTTGAAGTACTTTTGTTTTAGGGAGCAGGGAACAGGGAGTAGGGAGTAGGGAGTAGGGAATCGGGAATCGGAAATCGGGAATCGGGAGTAGGGAGTAGGGAGTAGGGAGTAGGGAGTAGGGAATCGGGAATCGGGAAGAGGAGGCACGCGGAGATAGCGCGCGGAGTATGGGGAGATGGCCATCTGGCCATCTCCCCAGCCACATTTAAAATTCAGATGTAATTAAGATCTGTAGCGTTTCTCGTACTAATCAGGTACAAAGAATTTTTTCTCTGCTCCCTGCTCCCTGCTCCCTGCTCCCTGCTCCCGACTCCCGACTCCCTACTCCCTGCTCCCCACTCCCTGCTCCATGGAAGAGCCATGAACAGACTGCCATGCTCTCCAAATCACCAATCCCAGTAAAATCGTTGTACTACCGACAATTACCGGACTGCGAGGAAACTGAACAGAGACTAGGGCTAAACTGCCAGCCCATAACGTGAGGGCGTAAATCAGTAACACCGTTAGTCGATGAGACAAACCTGCCTTTAACAAACGATGATGGAGATGGCGTTGATCAGCCTGGAAAGGTGAACTGCCGTGACATAATCTCAGGGTAATCACAGCAGACATGTCTAAAAGGGGTACTGCCAAGACCAGAAAGGGTAAGAGGACTGTGGTAGCTACGGCACTCTTGACCAATCCAATCACACTCAGGCTAGCGATAGTGAAACCGATGAAGTAGGAGCCACCATCTCCCATAAAAATTTGGGCTGGATTGAAGTTGTAGTACAAAAATCCTAATAAACTCCCTACTAATGCCGCACTAATTAGTGCGGCCTCGGTTTCGCCCATGAACAAACTGAGGAGCAAAATCATCACCCCAGCAATACCAGCCACTCCTGAAGCCAAGCCATCCAGTCCATCAATCCAGTTAATCCCGTTGACAACCCCTGTCAGCCAGAGGACGGTAAGAGGTAAGCTGAGCCATCCTAAGTGTACAATTCCCACTCCTGGAAGGCTGACAACGCTAATCCCCAGCCCCATTTGCCAAGCGACACTAGCAACGACCGCTTGGAGTAACAAGCGCGTTAACGGCGATAAATTCACCAAGTCGTCTGTGACGCCAATCAAGAAAAAGCAGAAACTGCCGAGAAGAACTGCCCAAACCTCTGAAGAAACGTCAGGGGGAAAATCAGCCAACCCTCCTAGACTCCAGACTAAAAACAGAGCAAGTAAGGTGCCAGCACAAATAGAAATTCCCCCTAAACGCACCATCGGTTGTCGATGCACTTTACGCTCGGCTGGTAAGTCAGTGTACTGATACTTGATGGCAGCCGCTTTAACTAAAGGAATAGTCTTGAAAACAATTAAAGCGGCAATAATGAAGGCAACTACATAATATCCAAAGGAAACCATGGTGCAATAGCGTAAGAATTATCAGATCTCAGAACCAGGATTTATAGCACTACGCATTCAGATGTTTGACATTCCTAAACTCCGAAACTTAGTCATATCTGATTTCTGACTTCTGACTTCTAACTTCTGACTTGCGCGTAGCGCTATACCTAAGGGGCTTGTACTTCTGAAGCATCTAATTCTTGTATAAGCTGATTTCCTTGCTCTAATAAACTTGGCCACTCTGCACAATTAGAAGCCACACAAGAATCTAGCTGCTGCACAAGCTGTTGAGCAGCCTCGACCTGCTTTGCGTTATCCACCAATGTTGCCGTATTGCCTGATACATTGGTACCTGTGATGTCTGAAACATTAGGACCAGTAATATCTGAAATATTCAGACCAGTAATATCTGACAAGTTATTCGCCAGCCCAGGCAAAACTGGAGTGAATCCCACCGCCAAAGCAGTGATTGCCAAAATACTGGTAGTTTGATTTTTAATTGAGGAAATGAGTTTCATGATTTACCTCTGTGAATTTACCTCGTGAATTTACCTCGGTGTAACGTGTTAGCTTGCCTTAAAGGCAGTTGAGTCTAAACCAGAATCTCATAAAATGAGATCCACCAGAGAGAGAACATCGCCAATTGAGCCACCAACACCCAAAACAAAACGGGCTCCGTCACCTTGACCAGCAATATCTCTTACGGCTGGAGTAATTACAAGAGGGATACCTTTAAAAGGGACTATTGATGCCCCTATTGCTAAATCTTGTCCCGTCCACTCTGTAATTAAACTTACCGACGGGAGCACTCCCACACCCAAACTACCAAAGAAACCAATACTGTTTTCCCCATTAGTTATTTGTTCTACACTGCGAAACCGACCTGTACCAGCTCCTACAGTGATTACTACACGACTAAAAGGGTCATTAATGTTACGTCTGAGGTTAAACACCTTGGTAACTGCCCCGTAGTAGGTATTCTCGAAATCATTAAATTCAGTCGGACTACCTTCTGGTAATCGTCCCACGTTAATAATTCCTTCTCCTCCTAAAGCAACAGCCCATCCCGGAGCAAATTGAGCATGCAACTTGGCATTCACACCGCCACTACCAAGGGGTCGGCTACCACCAAAACTAGCGATCGTATAGGACAACTGTAATCCCACTGAGTCCCTCGCGTCGCCAAGACCGAAGCCAAATCCTAATGTTCCATCCCTACCACCTCCAATCAAACCACCGCTATTATTGCTAAAGCGCGTGCGAGATTGAAAGCCAAAGCCAACAAAGCCTCTGTAGTTATCAGCTCCAAATCCGGAGGGATTGGAAATGTTAAACCCTGGAGAAATTGAAGAAGTCTTACGGAAATTAGGCGCTAATTTGTAAGAATCTAGTTGCTTTTGTAACTTGCGGATTTGCTCTTGAGTTGATGGAGGAATTGGGGAAGAGTTTGGGGATTCAGAGGAGTCACTAGATTGAGAAACTAGTGTTCTCGATACTAGTTGATCAGGTGTATAGGCTGGAGTAACGTCAGCACCACTGGTTCTAGAGTGCCAAGTCAAAGATGAACTAGATCCTAACCATTGACTGGAAAAACGGCTTCTTGTTGACGTTAATCTTGCTTGAGTTGTACCGGTTTCAGTTGTTACCTTGGGAACCGAGTTAACTTGATTACCAGCAACTATTCCAGCTCCCAAGACTGGAGTTGCTAAGTTAGAGATGGCACCGAGATGGTTAATTCGTTGTGGACTGGCTTTAATCTCAGGGTCAGTAGTACGGAGGGCCACGGGAGTTGCTCCCAGCATTACATTTACCGATGGACCCTTAACAGTAGGAACAGAGGTTCCTAAATCCTTGTAGTTAGATTGTGAATTAGCAGTTGCTGGAGCTTGACCCCCTAGAAACCAGGGAGTTAACACAGCAAAACTGTAAGTTGCAAGCTTGGAAATGTGCATCATGCCTTAAGCTGACTCTGAATTTGAGTGTCAGTCCGTAACGTTTGAATAGTCTAAGTGTGGTGTAGCGCACTCCCAGAAAAACGATGCAGTAATTCAGAAGTGTTGAACATTAATAAAACTTAACAAATATCTAGGCAAAAATAGGTTATTATTTACTAATATTTACCTATTGAATAATTTTAAATTATGAGTGATTCCATTAAAAAAATCATCAAATATATCCTCAAAGATTTACCTAAAAATGATGATCCAGTCCTAAATACTAAATTATTCGTAAGTTGTTGGGTTGGTTATTGTTTGGATCAAAGCTTAAGCAGTATGAGGGATTTATTTCAACGATTAAATTATACGGGAATTAATCTTCATATTTATACTTTTTCCAAAGCTAGCAAACAAAGAAGTATTGAACCATGTCTTGAGGCAGTCGCTCATGGTTTGAAGTTACCGTAAGACAGTTGAGCCTTAATCAATGGAGGCGCGCTTTCCTATGGCGAATTAAATTACGGGGTCGCGCCTCAAGTTTTAACCCTTTTTTGCATAACCTACCAACCATAAAGGCTCAACTGTCTTAGGTTTCGTCTCCGGGGAAACCCCCAAGACCGCGCTGCCTCGCTTTTAATAATTTTTGAAAAGTTACTTCAAAAAAAACAATTTAATAAATCTCAATTTAATCCCTCCAATAAAAATAGCGCAACGCTACCAAATTTGTCCGATTGATTCAACAATAATAACTCTAACCAGCAAATTACTTTTTAAAATTGGTTATAGCCAAGTTAAACTAATTAGTGGATTAAATTTATCAACAGGAGTTCCCGAAGATACTTTAATAAATTTTGGCTCAAATCATGACTATAACTATGGACAAGAAATGATAGATGCATTGCCCAAAAATGCTATAGCCGTAATGGATAGAGGCTTTGCTTCTCTAAATTTTATCAAACAAAATAGCCTAATGAATAATTATTTTGTGCTAAGATTACCTAATAATTATAAACTACAGTTTTTGGAAAAATCTGAGTTTATGAAGGTCGGCACTGGTCAAAAATCAGGAATTTACAGAGTTATTAATTTTTGTGATCTAGAAAATAGATCTGAATATAAGACCTCTCCAAAAACTTGAAAGTATCTCAGTAACTGCTTTTCAGCCCTCAAATTGACCAAGTCAATTAAACCGTTGAATTAACGCTATAATAGGCTTTACGAAGCTATTGATATTAATTTATCACCAAAACTATGAGCAGATATAACCTCAATTGTTTCAGCACTTTCAGAGGCTTTTGTTACTTGTAATACTAAGGCTCCTGTTCCTGGGGGGGCGACATGAGAGCTAAAAAGTAGACTGTATAAGCTTCATAGCTCTCATACCTCGTAAATAATTATCGAGCTTATGACGACTTAAACGCATCAAATTTTCAACTAATTCCCAACATTTATCCATAAAATTAATCCACTTTTGGCCATAATTACCAATATAAAAACTGGACGGTGCGCTTTCCAATGGGCGAGTAAATCGCCCTTGGGTCGCACCGCTATGTCTTTTAGTTGTTCGCCCATATTATTTGACTCTAGCCACATACTTTTGAACTCCTTTTTTATTAATTTTATCTCCTTGAGATGTAGCAAATAGATAAGCAAAAGATCTTAAAAGAACTAAAGACAAAAAACGTTTTCCTACTACATTACTGCCTTCCATATTATATCCACCACTTTGATAATCTCGAAACATTTCTTCAATACCAAAACGTTGTCTTGATGCAGTCGCTCATGGTTTGAAGTTACCGTAAGACAGTTGAGCCTTAATCAATGGAGGCGCGCTTTCCTATGGCGAATTAAATTACGGGGTCGCGCCTCAAGTTTTAACCCTTTTTTGCATAACCTACCAACCATAAAGGCTCAACGTAATCAGGTTTCGTCTCCGGGGAAACCCCCAAGACCGCGCTGCATCGCTTTTTATAAGCAGCAATTGCTTCCGAGGTACTGCTCATATTTGTTATAATAAACCAACCTTCTTTTGTTACGGATTTTCGATAACTCTTTTTCCATTTACAGGCGATATTAAATCCAGCAATTTGTTTATTTTTTGTCACTTTTACATTTTCAAAAAATAAAGATATTCCCGGTTTTAATCCACAATTTTTTAAGGAAATCCAACCCGAATTATTAAGTTCAATTTTTTCCGATTCTTTTAGTCTTAAACAAAATGTAAAACCTTGTGTATCTAGCCATTTAGCCAATTTTACTGAACAAAATTCTCGGTCTCCTTGACAACATCATAGCTATCAAATAGCCCTATAATAGTTGATAAGCTGTTATGCATTTAAGCTGTGATAACAGCATTACCTTGATTTTTAATTTTTCGATCCCATTTAATAACTAATCCTCCTTCATTTAAAAGATGATTGAGCAAAATTTATAACTCTTCGATAGATTCAAAAAGACGATTAGCAATATATTCTTTAGCTGAATGCCAAACTAATTCAATTAAGTTATAGTCTGGGCTATATTTTGGCAAATACTCTAAATGTATATTAGACATCTCCAGAAACTCGGTTTTGACCCAGGCAGTGCAAGGGTTTGAGGTTAATTTTTGGAGATGTCTATTAGGCATTTCAGTTTCTATTTTATCGATATATTCGGCTTTCTTATGAAAACTAGCATTATCCAAAATAATTACTATTTTTGGTCCTTTTTTCACAAAGTATTCTTTTTTATTACCTGCTTTTATCCATTCATTGATTAGCTCTTCATAAAAAAGCTTTAAGACTTCATAAAAACTTTTACTATTGCTTTTTTTAAGAAAATCTACAAATCTTTTCTTATCTGAATATCGTAAAGCTCCCATTACATTTACTCTGCCTTTTCTTCTGTCTCCTCTGACTTTTTTTCGCTTCCCCTTTTTACACCAGTTTTTCCTCCTTATTACTCTTAAACTGAAACCACTCTCATGAGGGGCTGTGTGGCGAACCTGCGTCGCCACCTTGAAAGCCCCGTCCCAAAACCATACCTGTAAAAGCTCTGGGTTTTCTTTTTCTATTTTTAAATATTCGGATAATTTTTCTTTGAATGCTTTTCTTTTTTCAGAATCTCTCTTCGATTCTAAGCTATACTTTGACCAGACGTAAACGTACTTTTTTTTTTCTAATATCCTTCGCACTTGTGATCCACTTAATTTAATTCCTGTTACTTTTTCTAAATAGGTTGCTAATCTTTGGGCTGACCATCGCCCAAATTCATATCCTAATTCTTGTGGTTCTTTTTCGACCGTATCTAATCAAATATCTATGTACTTATCTGTAGCTTTTTGATGATTACCTTTCATTCTTTGATCTTTAAGGGTTTCTAAGTTATCTGGGTCTCCGTGGACACACCAGTAACAAACTTTATTTTTTGAGCAGCCAATAAAATTAGCAATTTCTTGCTGTGTTTTGCCATCATTTAATAATAGCAAGATCAGAAGTCTCTCTCTAATATATCCATTTTCTTCTATTTTTAGAGCTTTTTGAATTTTTGGTTTTTGCTCTGATGTGAGATGATTTTTAGCTGGCATCTTTTTTTATGGAATTGTTGTTAACTCTATTATACCCAATTTAAATGCGCAACAGCTTATAATTTTTTTTTGCTCTGAAAAATTACTTGAACCAAGTTTTGAAAGAAGTTCAAAATAAATTGGTATTGCTCGATTTTTATAAATTAGACTAATCATCAATAAATTTTTGTCCTTCCAATTAGTTCTATCGAGGGCTAAATAAATTTTCTGCTGTTTATTAAATCTTTGAAATATCCATTCTCTAATAATTGGAAACCACAAGGATTTTATTTGAAATATTGGTAAGGACAAAAATCTCTGCAACTTTTTACGTCTTGATCTAAATTGAATGGGTAAAGGTAATGACTCTGCGATTTTTTCAAGTTTAACATTTTTGGTATCTTGTATAATAATGACTACAAGGTTAAGAAATAATAATTGAGATTCGGAAAGTAGATTTTTTAGATGTTTTTGATATAATTCTGGTAGCATTTTAAATTGATAGGTCGTCTTGACAATTTCTGACCTATCTTTTTTTACCATAATTCGCTCAATTTAATATATATCAAGGGTTACAGGGCGCTTGTCGCCCCCCCAGCTCCTGTTCTCAATCTTACCAAACCGCATATTGTCAAAATTACCTCAGAATATTTACTAGAATTTAGGCGAAACCTTTCTCCCGCTATTTTAAAAATTTTCACCAATCTAATTACGTGTTCTACAAATATTCTGTTTGAAGATAATAGCTTGTTATATTTCTTTTCCTGTGAGGTTAATTCACCATTTTTTGGTTTTTTATGGGGAGTTTTTATTTGTTCTTCTCCAAGGTGCGCTTTCCAATGGCCGGGGAACCCGGCCTTGGGTCGCACCTCTATATAAGCTTTGTCTCCACTCAGTCGTTGTTTATCATCAAATTTTTTTAAACTTTCCCGACAAATATTTATATCACTTTTGGGGCCAGGTTTACCCACCACTACGTCCACAATATCTTCCCCTTTTGGCAACACAATAAAGCGGTGCGACCCAAGGGCGATTTACTCGCCCTTGGAGGCGCGCACCGTTTGGTTTTTAAATGTATGACTTTTCTTCTTACCAGAATAGAAATTTTTTTGCTGATTATAATCTTTTGGTCTTTCTCTGACTTGTTCAGCGCTATCTACTATTAACTCATATTCAGTCAAAGCTTCCCGAATTATCTCCGACTCTTCTTCGCACTTTTTTACTTGTTCTAATAGCGATGCAGCGCGGTCTTGGGGGTTTCCCCGGAGACGAAACCTGATTACGTTGAGCCTTTATGGTTGGTAGGTTATGCAAAAAAGGGTTAAAACTTGAGGCGCGACCCCGTAATTTAATTCGCCATAGGAAAGCGCGCCTCCATTGATTAAGGCTCAACTGTCTTACGGTAACTTCAAACCACTCGCTATTGCATCAAGACAAAGAAGCTGGTAGAGCTTCTCTCAAAAGAGATTGCCAGTAGTTAAAAGTAGAGTTTGCTGTAGATTCACTCACCTGAAACTGTAGTCCTAGAAGTTGAAAGTTTATGTGATGTCGTAAGTAAATTAACGTCAAGACTATTTGGTCTTCAAGCGATGCAGCGCGGTCTTGGGGAGGCAGCGCGGTCTTGGGGGTCTCCCCCATGAGCGACTGCCGTGGTTTCCCCCACTCGCTATTGCATCAAGACAGTGATAATTTTTGTGAAGCACCTCCCCCAGGCTTAATTAGCCGGACTTTTTGATTTTGATTTTTTTCTTTATGTTGACGATGTAATAACTTGGCTTGTTCTATCAGTTGATAGAGTTGTTCATGATTTATCCCTAGCAATCGTTTAGTTTGTTTAGGATTTTTCTGGATATAATCCCAAGTATAGCTCATGGATGATATTCCTAAAATTAATTTATCATCCTCTTATTTTACCATAACTTTATTTGTTGGAGAGGTCTAAGGGTCACAGTGGTTAGAACCAGAAGACAGTGAGTGGGATTTGGGCCTTTGGCTTGGGGTGGCGCGACGGCGAGGAGTAGTCATTGTAGGGGTAGTAGTGACAGGGATGTCCTTCGTCATCCCGAGAACTTTAAATGAAGAGCCAATTTACCAAAGCAAATTCCGGATTTTAGTAGAGCCTGTTAATGCTGAAAATGACTTAGGCAATTTAACGCCTGGTTTAGGGAACCAAAACATTAAATCTAGTTTAGACTACCAAACCCAAATTCAAGTCCTGCGTAGTCCTGAGCTAATGGAAGTAGTGCTCGCAGAAGTACAAAAAACCTATCCCGAAATTAGTTATAATTCCCTAATTGGCAATTTAAAAATTACTCGCTTAGGGAAAACTAAGATCTTGGAAATCAGCTACCAGGGAAACGATCCGGATCTGATCCTCACTATTTTAGAGCAATTAGCCAAAGTCTACCTGAACTACTCCCTGAACGAGCGCCAGACTAACTTACGCCAAGGGATTCAATTCATTGAAAACCAGTTACCATCCTTACAAGCCAGGGTAAATCAACTCCAAAACCAATTACAAGCCTTTCGAGAGCGATATCAGTTTACTAACCCAGACAGCCAAGCTGAACTAATCGCTTCTCAAATTACCGCCTTGAAGGAGCAAAACTTAGCCCTTGAACAACAATTAGTTCAAACCCGCTTCTATGTTGGTTCTCTACAAGAAGAAACTGGAGCTCTGGCGGCTCTTAGTGACGCTCCACTATCTCAGCAAATCATTGGTCAGTTAAGAAATGTCGAAACCCAAATCGCTGGGGAATTAACTCGCTTCCAACCACAAAGCACAGCGATTCGACTTCTCCAAAATCAACGGCAAAATCTCCTCCCGATCCTAGAGCAAGAAGCAGAGCGAATTTTAGGCTCCAAGTTAGCAGAAGGTGTAACTGAGGTGCAAAGGCTTGAAACCCAACGTCAAACCTTATTAGTTGCCCAACAACAGCTAGAACAACAGGCTCAACAAATGCCTGCCTTAGCCAGACAATACACCGACTTACAGCTAGAAATACAAATTGCTAGTGAGGGGTTAAACCGTTTTCGGGCTACCCGCGAAACGTTGCAAATCGAAGCCGCCCAAACCGAGATTCCTTGGGAAGTAATTGAAGCCCCAGTTCGGCCAGTGGTTCCGATCTCTCCTAACATCCAACGTAGTCTAACCTTGGGAGCTGTAGCTAGTATTGCTGTAGGCATTGGTGTGGCTTTGATTTTGGAAAGATTAGATAACGTTTATCACAATCTCGAGGAACTAAAACAGCAAAGCAAACTCCATTTGTTAGGGAATATCCCCATTAATAAACAAATAGCAGCAACGCCAAGTAATAACTCCCTAGCCAAAGTAGGAGGTTTATTGTCTAAACCTTTTACGTGGCTAATACCAGCTTTGAAGCAAAAATCAACGCCTTACATCTATTATGGGGACTCCCAATCCTCACACTTTTTGGAAGCCCTACGAGTACTCTATACCAATATTCAATTACTGAGTTCAGACCGCCCAATCCGTTCTCTGGCAATCAGTTCAGCTCTGCCTGGGGATGGTAAGTCAACCATTGCTATTTACCTGGCTCAAACAGCGGCAGCCATAGGGAAAAAGGTGTTATTAGTTGATGCAGATTTGCGTAAACCCCAAGTTCATCCAAGATTGCAATTATCCAACCAGTTGGGATTAAGTAATTTAATTCTCCAAACCCTATCCCCTGAAGACGTAATTGAGCAAAAGTTACCTGTAGCTGGCTTATCAGTCCTAACCTCAGGTCAACTTGTTCCAGATCCTACCAAGCTGATATATTCCCATAAAATGACACAATTGATGGCAGGTTTCCACGAAACCTTTGACCTCGTAATTTATGATACTCCCTCAGTTTTGGGATTAGCAGACGCTAGCTTGCTTACTTCTCACACCGATGGGTTGATTCTGGTAAGTCGCATTGGGAAAACAGATCGTTCTGCTCTGACCCAAGCTCTTGAGAATCTGAAACTGTCTCAAATTCACGTTTTAGGCATTGTTGCTAATGGTGTTAAAGGTGACTCTATTAGCCCTTACAAGTACTACAAATCCGGTTACGGAAACAATCACAAAGAACAGGATTGGGAGGAGGAGGAGAACCTTACCCCGACATTGTTCAAGTAAAAGGGAATCGGGAATCTACCTCACCTATTTTAAACATGCTATATGACCCACCTATTGCTACTAAAATCGCTACAATCAACCAGTGCTTATGCTGGCGTAATCCTGGGATTATCAAGGAGGGAATTGACCAAACTCAGTTAGTGCTTGATGATGGTGAAAATGAACGTCCAGACTTTTCGTTTCTAGTCCTTGGGGATACGGATTCAGATACGAAATATGGAGAGAAGCTGCAAGCACAAATTGCTCAACAATTACGTGAGCACATGGATACTTGTTGCTTTACGTTACACACAGGGGATCTCGTTTATCCCTTTGGGTCGGGTGAGTTTTATCTGGAGAAATTTCTTAAATTCTACCGAGAGGTTTTTGGTATTAGGAGTCCTGTCAAAAAAACTGACACTACTCGACTAGTCTTTAATCACCCGATTTTCCCTGTACCAGGAAATCATGATTACTATGACCTGACTTTTCTGCCCAGATTATTTGCTCAGTTAAGTTTACCTCTACGCCGTTGGTTAAAATCTCAGTTAGGGTTGACGCTAGGTTGGGATAGTTCTAACCAAGGCAAAGCCTATGCTCAAGCTTTTCTTGATTGCTTGAGTCAACCTCACAAGCGCAGTAATTTAGCTGAGTACCTCAACCAACACTATACTGCCAAGACCGAAACGGGAAGATGCCTGCGCTACCAACCTGGTCACTTTACCCGTCTACCTAATCGCTACTATACCTTTAGATATGGTGGCATTGACTTTTTTGCCCTTGATTCCAATACGTTTTGTATTTCTGGCTCTTCGTCTAAACCTAAGGCTGATCCTGACCTAGAGCAACTAGACTGGTTACAGCAACGGTTAATTGATTCTTGGCATGATCCTCAGGTAAGGGGACGAGTGATCTATCTTCATCACTCTGCCTATTCAACGGAAACAACCCGATGGGAGCAGCCAGATGCGATCGCAGTTCGTGGCCATTTACGCCAAGTATTGGATCAGGTGGCTGCTGCTATTGGTTCCCTACCGGAAAAACGGCCACTGGTAGATTTAATCTTAAGTGGACATGCCCATTGCTTTGAGCATTTGCGTACCCTTGATACTAAACATGCTGACTCCAATTTAAATTGGCTAGTTTGTGGCGGAAGTGGTGCTAGTTTGCGGGGTCAGCGCAAAGATGAGGTTGAAGTGATGGAAATTAGTCAGAGCGGTTATGTTCAAATGGTGGCGCGATCGCTTTTATTTATCGGACGCAAAGGTAAAGGCAGAACAGCCCGCTCTCCTCATACGTTCCTACGGATTGATGTACATCAGGGTGTGCCCCCTAAGTTTGTAATTCGGCCATTTGTAGTTGAGAAACTCAAGAATAAGTGGAGTAGTAGTGCCATCAAACCCTTTGTGATCCAGAATTTATAGTAGTTCTCAATGCTAGCTCCCCATCTCCCCATCTCCCCATCTCCCCACACTTCCCATACTTCCCACACTTCCCACACCTCCCACACCTCCCACACTTACCTGTCTTAATCTGGTACTATTTATATAGTCATAGGTCAAAACAACAAATGAGTAAACTGCGCAACATACTAATGGGTGCTGGTATAGCAGCAGTAGGTGCGGTCGGAACTAAAATGGCTGTGGATTATTTCCGCAACCGTGTTGGCGTTCATCTATACCGATGAGGGTCGTAAGATGGTGGCTAGCGTGGGATATACTCCTGATGCAACGGATTACAATATCAATTTAGCTTGCGGCAAAAGAAGCCCCATAACTGCGATCGTGTTACGTGAGTGTGGGGGACGAAACCTTGTAGACGGGAGCCAAACTAATCGGTAGGTTATGAGTAATAGTTTTAAGTTGTCTGAAATAAGGCTCCCGTCTACTTACGGTAATTCCAGGGATGAATTTTGCACAGGGTATGCATGGAATTGCTATAATATATTTACTGATAAACAAAGCCGTTCGCGTAGCGTGGCCTACGGCCTTAAATGCTGGTTTGTTAGCAAAACAGTCTTAAAAAAAAGACCAAGAAAATAGAGCGGCAGCGATGCAGAGGTGCGACCCGTGGCGAATTTAATTCGACGACTGTAAGCGCACCTAAGCGGTCTTGGGGGTTTCCCCCACTCGCTATTGCATCAAGAGAGGGCAGTCCGTTCTTAAAGCCCAGCGCCTCCTAAGCAATAGCTGGATTGGCGCTTGTTGCCTACACTGATTCTATAGAATCAGTGTAGGAGCTGTCACACAGCACACCCTTCGCTGTTGAAGTGAATGGGGAACAAATTACCTCCGGTCAAGATCAAACTGGCGGAGCTGATGAAGTGGATTTTGTCCTAGCTGGTAGTTAAATCGGATTTTTCATTGGATAATCTCTGAATAATAAAAGCGATCGCTTGTCTACGGTGATAAGCGATCGCTTTTATTTCAAGCTAAACTATGATGATCTATACCAATTGTCATCAGGAGTGAGGTACACAGGATTTTTTTCCACTCCCGACTCCCTCGGTGCGCTTACAGTCGTCGAATTAAATTCGCCACGGGTCGCACCGCTCCCGACTCCCGCGCAACCCAGAACGAAAGTACTGACCCAATTGAAAACTGCTGTAAGCTATAGAGTAAACCATTTTTATTCCTTCCGGTCAATGAATAAAAATAAACGACCGAGAGAACAAATTATTGCTGATCTCAGTATCAATTATGTGGAACGATATATATTCTTATGTGGTTACTCAGTAGAACGAGTTGAGCTTGAGTACACTTATGGTTTTGACCTGATTATCTTTACCTATGATGCCAATTGTGAACTTGAAAATGGTAAAATTTACGTCAAGCTAAAGGCAACGGATTTTCTGAGCATGCTAGCCGCCGACCAAGAAACCATAGGCTTTCCCCTAGGACGCTCAGACATAGAGCAATGGTTAAAAGAACCAATGCCATGTATCCTAATTGTATACGATGCTCAAATCGATCTAGCCTATTGGCTGTACTTGCAAGCCTACTTTGAAAACTGGGAAAACTTTGACCCATGGCAAATGGAAGGAACGATTACGGTTAATCTTCCTAAAAAGAATATTGTCAATCAAGATGCCATTAAAAAGTTCGCTCGATATAAAAATGATGTGCTGCGACAGTTACCGGGAGTAATTCGTCATCGTGCTTAGAAAAGTTATTTTTCAAGAGTGTCAGCAGTCAGCATTCAGCCTTCAGCTATCAGCGGTCAGCTATCAGCGGTCAGCTCTGAGCAGATCAAAAAAATGATTACCTGTTTTCTTGATGCAAAGCGCGAGTGGGGGAAACCCCCGCAGGTCGGCGCTGCATCGCTTGTTCAAAAGCATCTCAAGTAGCGTGGCACAGGCTTCTAGCCTGTGAATTAGCCCATAAGCTGAATGCTGATAACTGATAACTGATAGATGATAACTGATAACTGATAGATGATAACTGATAGATGATAACTGATAGATGATAACTGATAAATAATAGCTGATATAAATTTAACTATTAATAGTTATAAAAAGGCATGATAATCAAGGAATGAAAATGCGATCGCCTTTCGGCCACACTAAGCGATTGGCCTTTCGGCCACGCTACGCGAACGCACAAAACCATCCTCTGGGAAATTCCCATAAACCTCAAAATTAGGGAACCTTTTCAGGGGAGGCTTAGTCGATAGATAGAGCAATCCCCTTGAAAAGCTGAATCGGATTGCTATATATATCTAGCGCCATATTAATGGCTACCGGGTGCAATCAGATCTGTTGCAGATATTGACCCATGAGGTAATTTATGCATAAAATCCATTTTTGGGCAATTGCTCCGCTTAGTTTGCTCGGATTATTTGAAATAGCGCTTCAGTCTAGCTCAGTTCTGGCTAACCCTTACTCCAATAACACTCTCCAGAGAGGTTCTCAGGAGCAGATAACTGTGCTAACCAGTAGCTCATCCTTAGCTAAATTCAATACTGAGTTGCTTGGACTAACCAATGCTGAACGGCGAAAAGCTGGCTTGCCACCATTACAGCTTTCTGCTGAGCTAACTCAAGCCGCACAGCTACACGCTGAAGATATGGTGCGCAATGGTTTTTTCAGCCATACTGGTTCAGATGGTTCTAAAATAAGCGATCGCGCTAAAGCAGCAGGTTACCTCTATTCCTATGTTGGTGAAAACATTGCCGCAGGTTACCCGACTCCTGCTCAAACCATTAGGCAATGGATGAAAAGCTCTGGTCATCGCCGTAATATACTCAAGCCTCAGTATCAAGAAATTGGCTTTGGTTATGTCAGCGACCCTTCCAGTCCCTATCGCCACTACTGGGTGCAGGTGTTTGGTTCCCCTCGTTAATACTCAGTCGGGAGTCGGGAGCGGTGCGACCCGTGGCGAATTTAATTCGACGACTGTAAGCGCACCGAGGGAGTCGGGAGCGGTGCGACCCGTGGCGAATTTAATTCGACGACTGTAAGCGCACCGAGGGAGTCGGAATCCTCGTAAACCCCCTTAATAAGTAAGGGAGTTATATCATGTCAGGATAATTACCCTTAATAAAAATCTCCCCATCTCCCCACACCTCCCACACCTCCCACACTCCCCACACTCCCCGCTTGACTCTGGGGTTAGATATATGCCTCCATCCCTTCACAAGAACAAACCAAATTCCTATCCCCAAAGGCATTATCAATGCGCCCTACCACAGGCCAAAACTTGTGTTCCCTTAACCAAGGTGCCGGGTATGCCGCTTCCTCACGGGTATAGGGATGGGACCATTCACTGACCATCAAGGCTTCTGCAGTATGGGGAGCATTCTTCAGCTGATTGTCGGTTTGGTCTACTTGACCCGATTCAATTGCTTCAATTTCCTGGCGGATGGCAATCATGGCATCACAGAAACGGTCGAGTTCCTCCTTCGACTCACTTTCAGTAGGTTCCACCATCATTGTCCCCGCTACAGGCCAGGATACCGTTGGAGCATGGAAACCATAATCCATCAGGCGTTTGGCAATATCATCCACTTCGATGCCCGCAGACTTTTTAAGCGATCGCAAATCCACAATACACTCATGAGCCACTAATCCATTGTTCCCCTTGTACAGAACAGGATAGTAAGGGTCTAACCGCTTAGCCATGTAATTAGCATTAAGAATAGCTACCTTAGTCGCCTCAGTTAACCCCCCACTCCCCATCATGGCAATATACATCCAGGAAATAGGTAGAATGCTGGCACTTCCCCAAGGTGCCGCAGAAATGGCACCAATAGATAAATTTGAAGGTTGAGGCTGTAAGGTTTTGGGCAGGAATGGTACTAAGTGAGGCATCACCCCAATTGGTCCCATACCAGGTCCACCCCCACCGTGGGGAATACAGAAGGTTTTGTGCAGGTTCAAGTGACACACATCTGCCCCAAAGTCCCCCGGACGGCACAGTCCCACTTGGGCATTCATATTCGCCCCATCCATATAAACCTGTCCCCCATGGTTGTGGACAATGGCACAGATCCCTTTAATCTCTTCTTCAAACACACCATGGGTAGAGGGATAAGTCACCATCAGAGCAGCTAGGTTTTGGCTATGGTGCTCGGCCTTATTCCTCAAATCATCTAAATCAATGTTGCCCATCTCATCACAAGCAACAGCCACCACCTTTAAACCAGCCATCACCGCACTGGCGGGATTGGTTCCATGGGCAGAAGTAGGAATTAGACAGATATTGCGATCGCTTTCTCCCCGGTTTTCATGGTACTTACAAATAGTGAGTAATCCTGCATATTCCCCTTGGGAACCAGCATTAGGTTGAAGAGAAATGCCAGCAAAGCCAGTAATTTCTGCTAACCATTCTTCCAGCAGCTGGAATAGAATTTGATATCCCTGAGTTTGGGAGACCGGAGCAAACGGATGAATCTTACCAAATTCCGGCCATGTCACTGGCATCATCTCAGCAGTGGCATTCAGCTTCATGGTACACGAGCCCAGAGGAATCATCGACGTGTTTAGAGCCAAATCCTTACTTTCCAGGCGGTGCAAATAGCGCAGTAACTCCGTTTCTGAGTGATAGCGGTTGAATACTGGGTTGGTTAAGTAGGTACTATGGCGAGCAAACGGTTCATTAAAATCAGCTGCCACCTTACGTGTTACCTCAGCCGCCAACTCTTCCACAGTAAAGAGTAGGGATGCACTGCTTGGTTCCCCTAAACTTGCAAAAATTTCCCACAAGTCTACTAAATCCCTAGCCGTCGTTGTCTCATCCAGGGAAATCCCGATAGTAGTTGAATCAATAATACGTAGATTAATTTGACGTGCTTCAGCTGCTTCGATAATTTCTGACACAGAGCGATCGCTTAATTCTACGCGCAAAGTATCAAAAAACGGTTCTGAGCTAATACTGTAACCTAAGCGTTTAAGTCCCTCCGCTAGGATAACCGTTAATTGATGAATTCTCTCGGCAATACGTTTGATGCCTTGTCGCCCATGATAAACTGCATACATTGAAGCTATCACGGCCAAAAGCACTTGCGCAGTACAAATATTGCTTGTGGCTTTGTCACGACGGATATGTTGTTCACGGGTTTGCAGTGCCAAGCGCAGTGCTGGTTTACCATTAGCATCTTTTGACACACCAACAATACGTCCTGGTACTTGCCGTTTATAAGCTGCACGAGTAGCAAAATAAGCTGCATGAGGTCCCCCATATCCTAGGGGAACACCGAAGCGCTGGGTGCAACCTATAGCAATATCAGCCCCAAATTCTCCAGGGGGTGTAAGCAGGGCAAGGCTTAGAATATCAGCTGCCACAGTTACTAAAGCTTTAGCACCATGAGCCTTATCAATAAATTCCCGATAATCGTATATGGTGCCATCCGTTGCTGGGTACTGAAGCAGAGCTCCAAAAATCTCTTCGTCAAATTCAAAAGTGCGGTGGTCACCAACAATCACCTCAATGCCCAAAGGTCTAGCCCTGGTTTGTACCACTGCGATAGTTTGAGGATGACAGGTTTGGGAAACAAAGAAGTGTTTGGCTTTCGTTTTACACAGACCATAGCTCATGCTCATAGCTTCCGCTGCTGCTGTTCCTTCATCCAGCAAGGAAGCATTAGCAATTTCCAGACCAGTCAAGTCTATAATCATAGTCTGGAAGTTGAGTAGTGCTTCGAGTCGTCCCTGAGCAATCTCTGCTTGGTAAGGGGTGTAAGCCGTGTACCAACCAGGATTTTCCAGAATATTCCGTTGAATTACAGGTGGGGTAATGCAGTCGTAATATCCCATGCCAATGAAAGACCGGAATACTTGATTCTTAGACGCAATTTCTTTTAGCTGAGCTAGGGAAGCATACTCGCTTTGGGCTGGTGGTAACTGCAGGGGTTGATTAAGCCAAATAGCGGCGGGTATGGTTTGCTCAATCAGGCTATCTATAGTGGATATACCCAGGACGTTGAGCATTTGCTCTATTGCATCTGGATTTAGACCTATGTGTCGATTGACAAAAGCATCGGTAGATGGTATTGTTTGTGATGCGGAAAGAATAGGGTCAGATTTCAGCAACGACTGAGTATTTGCTCTATTTTTTTGATCCTGGATATCCAAATTCTGCATAGTAAACTAATTTGTGAATTAAGCAGCGAAGGTGGGGGTCACTTTTGAGGGCTGTGACCCCCTAAGTTGGTAAATCTATAGATACACAAAGCCCGGATGTATAACTAAAGCGATTTAGACCTAAAGCAATTTAGTTCTAAATATACACTATGAAAACCTAGGATACTACAACCTAGAGGTATTGCTAGATTGGTTCTAGATACACAACTTTATACAGCCGGGTTTAGTTATGACAACCCTACTGATCAGATTTTTACCAAAAAATTTGGGTCATTAGCCCCGTCCTTCCAGGACGGCTTTGTGCTAAGATAAAGACATAACAAAAAAATAGTATTCTAGATGAACATGATCTTAAATAAGTAGACAGTGTAAAAAACCTGTTTTGAGATAATCAGGTTGCACAATCAAGTCTAACGATTTGGAAGTCTATGAAAGTCTAAGATCCCTAAGAAAATGTTTATCTTAATATGTTAATTATTTTAGGTACGGTGGGGCACACCGAAACCTAGGTTATAAACCAAATACGCTTGGGTCGAGGCGACCTCTATTTTTCCTGGCTCCGGCCTGGTTAAATAAGTCACCCCATTGTTCGCGCAGCGTGGCCTACGGCCAAGCAAGAATCCCCGTCCTTTCAGGGCGGGGAGTGTCATAGTCTACTCTGCCTCGACTTTGGCACGGTACTCCTCAGGAGAAAGGACACCCTCCAGTGGGTTATCAGGGTCATTCAGCCGCACTTTAATTAACCAACCTTCACCATAGGGGTCTTCGGCAATCTGTTCAGGAGCCTCAATCATCTCCTCATTTCGTTCTACCACCGTACCCGATAGCGGTGAATATAGATCCGAAACTGCCTTGACAGATTCAATGGTACCAAAGTTTTTGTCATTTTCCTTGTTACCCTTCTCAATGGTGTCGTCAATGTCTGGGAGTTCCAGAAGAACTAAGTCACCCAGTTGGTCAATGGCAAAGGCGGTAATACCAATAGTGGCAATTTCGCCATCAAGCCGGACATATTCGTGGCTATCAAGGTATTTGAGGTCATCAGGATATTCAAAGGCCATGTCAACTCCAAAATCAGCAGCAATGCTAATTATCCTTCCTCATTTGTCTTTCGTCCAGCAGCTCTTTGACCACTGACCGTTGACTATTGACAGGGAACCGTAAGAAGTAGTAATGCACTCATGGTTAACTTATACCTACCTAAATCGTTAAAATACCATTACTAAAATATCACCACTAATTGGCAATCTATGGTATTATTCCTTTTATTCCGTCAAAAGGAATAATTTTAACCAAGACTGGCTATTGCTTTGCCTGTTTATGCCACAAATCACTAATAAATTAAAATCAAAATACATGATGTCAGATAGGAGCTGCTCCGATCTGGAAGTTCAGTAGGCAAGCATTTCTAGAGTTTCTCGTAAGTAACGACGTACGCGGCTATCAAGACTATAGTCCTGAAATTGTTCACCCAAGGGATGTTCCATTTGCCAGCGTTGAAATCCTGAACTAGCTGCTATGGCTTGTTTGAGACTGTCCCAAACTTGAGTGTCGTGATCTAATTGTCCGGATTCGGATTTAACGAAGCTTGCCATATGCACCTTACCAAAATTTAATACAGATGAATCTAGTTGGGTAATGCTTAAGTGGTGACATACTCCCACACTTAATCAAAGATTACAGTGTGGGCTTCTTACCAACTCCACCTAACGGTTTGGATACTCGGTAAGCTTTATTAACGACACGGGATGCCCCTCCGCGCCGGAACAATACAATAATCCGGAACAATACAATAAGTTCTATTTTTTAGGCACGTAGGTGGCGGTTAGCTCTTAATTTATTTTACCTACTACATCTAGTATAGACGATATTCAATTGTAATTGTTTCCTTATTCCATGCAATAAGAGCGCAAAATTAATCCCACATCTCAATGCGCATTGAGATGTGGGATTAATTTTGCTAGAAGCTAAATAACCTTTAACCTTCAACCTTAAACAAAACAACCTTCCCAGCAAGGGACCCCTGGGTAAGAACACCCCTCAGCCCTACTTCAGGGAGAGAGTCCGTCGCTTGGTTACCATCTGATAGGTTTCAATGATATCTTTTTCCGTCCAGTCGTTGAATTTATCAACACCCATACCACATTCGTAGCCAGCATTGACTTCCTTGACATCATCCTTAACACGCTTGAGGGAATCCAAAACTCCTTCGTAGATAACTTTGCCACCACGCCGCACTCGTAAACGGCAATTGCGCACGGCTTTGCCTGAGAGTACATAGCAACCCGCCACGGCACCACGACCCACTGGGAAGACAGCTCGAACTTCTACTTCACCCAATGGTTCTTCTACCTCTTCTGGCTCTAACAGACCTTCCATCGCACCTTGAACATCATCCAGGAGTTTGTAGATGATGTTGTATTCCCGCACATCTACCCCTTCCTGTTCAGCTGCTGGTCGAGCACCAGGAGCTAAGGTAGTGTTAAAGCCAACAATAACTGCACCACTAGCAGCCGCTAAGTCCACATCCGTTTCGGTGACTTCCCCAGGGGCAGCCAGTAGAACTCGAATTTGCACTTCACTTTGGGGCAGCTGTTCGAGGGATCCCAGAATAGCTTCCACCGAGCCTTGAACGTCTGCCTTCAAAATCAAGTTGAGTTCTTTGAGTTCACCTTCTTGAGCCTGGGCTGATAATTCAGTGAGGGTAACTCGCCGTGATTTCATGCGAGTTTGCAGGCGAGATTGACGTTGCTGTTGAGCTCTTTCACCAGCAACTGCCCGGGCTTCTTTTTCGCTCTCAAAGACTTCAAACTCATCACCAGCAGCTGGAACATCACTCAAGCCAAGGACTTCCACAGCAAACGAGGGAGTCGCTTGTGCGACTCGCTGTCCTCGGTCATCAAGCATGGCTCTGACCTTACCGAAAACTGAACCAACAACCAGGCTATCACCGATCCGCAAAGTACCGTTTTGCACTAAGAAGGTGGCAACAGGACCTCTGGCTTTATCTAGGTGAGCTTCAATCACCGTACCTTTTGCTGGTCGATCCGGATTAGCAGAGAGTTCTTCTAGCTCTGAGACCAATAGAATCATCTCCAGCAGTGAATCCAAGTTTTCCCTTTGGATAGCACTCACTGGTACCATGATCGTTTCACCACCCCATTCTTCTGGAACCAAGCCCCGTTCTGATAATTCTTGCTTAACCCGATCAGGTTGAGATCCGGCTTTATCAATTTTGTTAATAGCAACTACCATGGGAACTTCAGCAGCTCTAGCATGACTAATGGCTTCAAGGGTCTGAGGTTGCACCCCATCATCAGCGGCTACTACTAGCACAGCGATATCAGTTACTTTTGTTCCCCTTGCCCGCATGGCTGTAAAGGCTTCGTGACCGGGGGTGTCTAGGAAGACAACCTGTTGAATTTTATCCTCATGCTCAACATCTACGTGGTATGCGCCAATATGCTGGGTAATTCCACCGGCTTCTCCTTGAGCCACTTTTGCTTCACGAATGGCATCGAGTAGAGTCGTTTTACCGTGGTCAACATGACCCATAATTGTCACCACAGGTGGACGCCGCTCGAGGTTTTCCAGGTCTTGGACATCCAGCATTTCCACCTTAGTCGCAGCAGAGGCTTCTTCTTCCATCTCGACCTTGACTCCCACTTCCTCAGCTACCATTGTGGCAGTAGGAACATCCAAAGTCTGGGTAACACTCACAGCTATGCCTTTGAAGAAGAGCATTTTAACAATGTCAGTTTCTGCAATAGCCAGTTCATTAGCCAGGTCTCTAATGGTGAGTGAGTCTCTCAAAACAATTTGTTCTGGGCGTTTGGGCTGACTTTTCTGTGTACGACGGCGATCGCGATGATCGGACTTGTTGCTACTACTGGTTTTAGCAGGCTTCTTCTTGTGGCTAACACTCGCAGTATTTGCTTGGCTTTGCTGTTTTTGCAGAGACTTTGGTTTGGGAGGACGAGCCAGAGAAAGACTAACTGAAAATGAACCATCGATTTTGTTATCGATTTGATCTGATCCTGTTTCGAGATCATCTTCATCATCCAGAATCATTTTAGGTCGCCGCTTGAGTTTGGCGGATTTAGCCTTCTGGGCTTTGTCTTCGTCTTCTCCATTTTCTGCCTCCCACTCTTTCTTCTTAGCAGGTCGGGGGACAGATGGTCGCCGGAGCTTGACCTCCTTGAGCAGTTCCTCGGATTCATTGACTAAGGTGTTGGTGTCTTGATCAGAGACATCATCTGTCAGACCCGTTGAGTCAGCATCAATTGCTGAATTTTCTTTCTCAAGACCTGGTTTGCTCCTTTTTGGAGGTCGCTGGAGTTCAGGAACGGGTGGTCTTGGTGAACTAGAACGCTTTGGTGGTGATGTTTCCGAGGGCGTTGACTGTTTATTGATAACAGGGGATTTGTTAGGAGTTGGACTCTTTACTGACTTTGAACCGGAAGAACCCTTTTGGTTTGATTTTATCGGTCGCTCAACCTTAGCAGGCTGAGTTTTTGGTTGTGATACTCTTACAGGGGGTCCAGTTAATTTGGGTTTTTGTGTACTCTCCTGTGAAATGTTCTGGACTGGTTTAGTGGCTAGTTCTGGTTTAGCGGCTGGTTCTGGTTTAGCGGCTAGTTCTGGTTTAGCGGCTAGTTCTGGTTTAGCGGCTGGTTCTGGTTTAGCGGCTGGTTCTGGTTTAGCGGCTAGTTCTGGTTTAGCGGCTAGTTCTGGTTTAGCGGCTAGTTCTGATTTAGCGGCTGGTTCTGGTTTAGCGGCTAGTTCTGGTTTAGCGGCTAGTTCTGATTTAGCGGCTGGTTCTGGTTTAGTATCCTGCTTAATCTTGGTCTCCTGTTCAGTGACCTGCTTAGGTCGATTGAGAGTGCTAGGCTGACGTGGGGGTATAGCAGTCGGCTTGATGGGAGGTTGGGGTGGGATTGCCATTTGATTACTTCTCTGGCTAGAAGTATTGCCAGAACTGCGTTTGTGCTTACGAAGCTCCACAATTTGCTGCTTCCGCTCCCCTTTGGGACGTCGAACTAATTTACCAGAGCTTAACTTAGAACCTTTATTTGCCGATGACTCACCTTCGCTATTGCTTACAGCTGCTAGTTGGTCAGAATATTTTTCGGCTGTCGTGCGAATCCGTTGGGCATCCGATTCTGTAATCGTGCTACTGTGACTTTTAACTGCAATATTGAGTCCTTCACAGATGCTCAAAATTTCCTTGTTGTCCAAATTCAATTCCCGTGATAATTCGTAAATTCTGACTTTGCCGCTGTTCATGCACTATTCCCCTGTCGTACCTACTTGTTGTTAAACCATACTCAACTACTCGAATGACTTTTTACTTGATCAAGCTTTATTGGAAAGCTTAAACGATAAGATAAGCGATGCTCAACAGATAATCAACCATCCATGCTTTTTCGTTGGTGTGTTCACCTCAACGGTAGTTTGATAAGTTTATCTATTATCGCGTGCTTCTTTCCTGTGAAAAAAGCCAAGCAGCATTCAACATTGACGGTTCGGTTAAACCGCCTAATCAGCGCGTATGCCTTTAAAGGTAGCTAGCGTATAATCAAAGTAAATTCACCTCCTTAAGAAACCAGAGCATCAATAGAACTAATGACTTCCTTTCTATCCTAACGATTACTTATGTTCGCCGGACGAACATACATGGAAGCTTTTTCGGCTAGATTCACCCTTTAATTACCTAAATTGGGTTTGGTTGGCATGGTAGCTAAACGCTGCCATAAAGTTTCGTACAGATTTTTTGGCACCGATGCACGCAGTGATCGCCCCAGTCGGTTTTTCTTTTGAGCCGCCGCTAGGCAACTCAGTTGAGGACATAAGTAAGCCGAACGACCCATACCCTGATCTAATTGTACCTTTCGTGACGGATAGACTCGGACAATACGCCAAAACTCCTGTTTTGGTGCTACTTTCCGGCAGCTAAGACAACGTCGATAGTTGGGTTTCATACGGGTTTTCGGTTTGGAAAATCTCAAAAGTCCTCCTTCTTTAAAGGGTACGGTAGATGGAGGCTTGTAGGGCGTTTGCGATTGGGCAAACACCCTGTTTACGTGATTGACTTACCCAAATGAAACCAAAAATCAATGCCAGAGGGCGGTAAAAAGGGTGTGGGCTAACCGGTGGTGTGAAACCGGTGCTGTGAGCAGAAGATGAAAAACTATAGTAGAGATAGTCACACCCTTGAGAGAAGGAGGAATAACACAAGAAGAAAATCACCACACCCACCGGGAGTAAGGGGTAGAATGGGATAGGGGGTAGAGTAACCCAGCAGAAGTGGAAGGATTGAATAAGTCATTGGTTTGGAAGAAAACTGTCAAAGAATTCTTGACCACAGCCGAGACCCTGCACCCCACTACCATTCTAAACCGACAAGCTTAGGGGTATCATTTTATACCATTCCCATTCTCAACCTTGGCCAAACTTTCCTCACCTCAGGGTTAACCCCTAAAATTACTTATTCTTCTTGAGTACTCAAATCAAGCACTGGCTCAGCATCAAGCACATTTTCTGGTGTTTCTACTCCTTCTTGGTAATCTTCCTGTAACTCACTGCTATCGACATCATCTTCTTCTAGGCTCTCCTGTTTAGAAATGTCTGTAGTGTCTTTTTTGTATTCCGCAGCATCTTTAATGTCAATCTTCCAACCCGTAAGGCGGGCAGCAAGGCGAACATTTTGTCCTTCTTTGCCTATAGCTAAACTCAGCTGGTCTTCTGCTACTAAAACATGAGCTTGACGTTCTTCTGGATTGACTAGTAGCACCTGATCAACTTGGGCTGGGCTAAGAGCGTTAGCAATATAGGTAGATGGGTCAGGAGACCAACGAATTACGTCGATTTTCTCACCTCGTAATTCATTCACCACAACTTGAATGCGGGAACCTCTAGCACCAATGCAAGCTCCCACCGGATCAACATCTCGCTCCAGGGTATCTACAGCAATTTTAGTCCTTGGTCCGACATGACGAGAAGGAGGATTAGCTTCCCGTGCTACTGCAACAATCCTTACCACCTCATCGTCTATTTCTGGGACTTCGTTGCTAAACAGATCGACCACTAATCCAGCCGCCGCTCTGGATACCACCAGCTGAGGACCACGGTGAGGGCCTTCCCGGACTTTTTTGAGATAAACCTTAAAGGTGGAGTTAATCCGATAGTTATCATTGGGTAGCTGTTCCCGTTTGGGCAGTTCGGCTTCTACCTCTGGCCGACCAAAACCACTGCTGAGCGCCATAATCACAGACTGCTGCTCAAACCGTAGCGATCGAGATTGCAGAACGGTTCCTTCTAGGTCTTGAAACTCTTCCTTAATCAGCTTACGCTGCTGGTCTCGGAGTTTTTGAGAGAGCACCTGTTTGGTTTGAATCGCTGCCATGCGACCAAACTCTCCTTGGTCTGGAGTCACATCCAAAACCACTGAGTCTCCCAATTGTGCTTCAGAGGCAACTTCCTGGACTTCTTTGAGAGAAATTTGATGGTCACTATTTTGTACCTCTTCGACAATGGTTTTGGTAGACAAAACGCGGAAGCCTTCTTCTTCAATATCAAGATCGACTTCAAAGTTGTCAAAATATTCTTCGTCAAAATGAAATCGTTGGTCTAGCCGTTGAGAACGGCGATAGCGCTCATACCCTTTTAGCAGTGCTTCTCTTAATGCCTGTTGAACTGCAGACCTAGGTAAATTGTGGCTTTGACTAATTTCTTCTATCATTGCCTTAAGTCCAGGCAAACTAACTATTGACATCAGCAAATCTCCGTCTTAAATCTATCCATGGCAATTGTCTTGGGATTTAAAGTAAATCAAGTTCAACTTCAATCCTGAGCCTTGAAGCTTGTACGGGAGAAGCACTTGTAGATCATAGTCAAGCCATTGTCTTTACAAGTACTGCACGCCTACCAACCTTCAAGCAAAATTTAACCCCCATCATCGAGTTTTACTCTGGACACGAGCTGACGGGGAATGGCAAACGCACGACCCTTGAGATTGAGATAAACTCCGCTCTCATCCCGGCGAATTAACTGCCCACGCCACTCTTGCTGCCCCTGATAGGGTTCAAATGTCTGAACAATCACACCAAACCCTTTGAAAGAAATGAATTCTCGGTCTGTGGTTAAGTCCTGTGTGATCCCAGGACTGGAAATTTCCAAAACGTAGGTGTCTAAAATGATTTCCTTAGCATCTAACTGAGCTTCTAAAGCACGACTCATGCGTTCACAGTCATCCAAGCTAGTGTCACGGATGGGGTTGCGGATATAGACACGCAGCACGGGTGGGCGTCTGTTGGTCTGGAAGAGAGCCTCTACAATCTCTAATCCTAAATCTTGAGCCAATGGCGTTGCCAAATCGATTAGTTGTGGAATCAGGGGATGAGTCATGGCACCAATCCAATAAAAAAAGTGGGGTCAACCCACTTCATGGCAAAATCTTTTCCAAGAAGTCTAACCGCCCAAAAGCTTCTGCACATCTAGTTAGCACAAGCCCAATCTCTAGTTACTGGTCTTGAGCTATTGGTCACAAGGTCATGGGCTCGAAGACTCTAAACCCTAGGACAAACCGGAAACTTCCCGCAGAATCATTGATTAGGAGTTACCAGCTTGCCGTTGCTATGTTTGAGTGTGACAGCTCCCACACTGACTCGTTGAGTTCAGTGTAGGCAACAAGCGCCAATCCAGCTATTGCTTTCGGCAAAGCCGACGCTACGCGAAGGTCGCCGCTGGGCTTTAAGAACGGACTGCCCTCTCTTGATGCAAAGCGCGAGTGGGGGAAACCACGCCAGTTGCTCATGGGGGGAACCCCCAAGACCGCACTGGCTCCCCAAGACCGCTTAGGTGCCCTTGACCTAGGCGAATTAAATTCGCCACGGGTCGCACCTCGGCATCGCTGCCGCTCTGTTTTCTTGGTCTTTTTTTTAAAACTGTTGTGCTGACAAACCAGCATTTTTGGCTTTGTTTATCAGTACCCATATTATAGCAATTCCATGCATACCCTGTGCAAAATTAATCCCACACTCATGGCGTAGCATTGAGATGTGGGGCTTCTTTTGCCGGAAGCTAACGCAATTAGCAGCTCAAATGCTTGCCTGATCAAAACTTGAACATGGGGAGTGTTGACGTCTAATCCCTGCTTGGTGTCTGGTGCGTCGGCACTTTCCCACTCCAGAGCCTTAACCTCAGAGCAAGCTGACCCTAGAAGTCAACTTGGTTTTTGTTGACCCATAAGTATTTTAGCTTATGGGCATTATTCGGTCAAACTGTATGATGATCTCTGACTATTTACAATAATTAAAAAAAATGTTTATTTTTTGAATTTCTATATTTTTTGGCTCTACCGAAATTGCTATCTAAAACTTTTAATAAATAATTATTATAATCCTTATGGGGCTGGAGTTTTATTTGTTGAGATAATTTTTTTTATAAAAATACTGCCCAATCATCTTTAATGGTAAATAAGCGCGTTTTTATGCATACTAGGTTCGGTAGAACATATTTTTTTATTTTTAATTATCAATTTAATGGTTTTACTGTCAAGCAAAATAGTTGATATATCCGCATAGAATTTTAAAAAAATAATTAATTATTGGACTAATATTAACTTGATTTTAATACTGTTATTACTGAAATCTTTGACGAATTGCTCTGGTTTCATCTAAGATTTTATCTAAGTCTTCTTCAGATAAGCGCCGGACATAATTTATTTTGAATTCCTCTAACCAAGCTGTGATCAAATACTGAATATCCTGTAATCTATCCTTGGTCTTAATTTCTGCCCCTAAGGCTTCCCTTAAATTTTTCAGTAGGTGTTGCAGGAGTTCGTCGGCAACTGGGTCTTCTTGTATGAGAGTATTAATCCCATCATAGAGTGCCTGAAAAATGTTTTTCACCAATTCCTCTGTTAGTTGCTTCTGGAATTGTCCCAGTCCTGGTACATTCTGAAGTCCCTGATAAAGTGTGGACTGTTTAAGCCCCATGTCCACATAGTGTTTCATGAGAGCCTCTAGATCAGGACGAATTTTGGGTAAGACTTGATCAACCGTCATCTTTACCATGATGGTGGTGAGTTCTGACACTTCATCAATGTCATTAAGGTCAATGTAGGGGCGGACTTCCTGTTGAGACAACCATTTGGTAATTTCACCCCGGCTAATGGAGCCCTGAACTTCGTTAATAACTTGAATGACGACCACTTCTGTCATCTCTTGAGCAATACTGGCAACAAATCCGGAGCGGATTTCTCTGCTAATGGCACTCAGGTCTATTAATTTAGCTTGACCTAAGCGAATGGTAACAGGAATAATTCGTAACCACCGCCATAAGGGTATTAGTAAAAATATGTCATACCAGCGCCACAGCATGGCATCTTGCCACTTGAGTCCAGAATGACGGCGACTGATCAACCAGGTACGAGCCAAAAACTCGGTACTAAATAAAATAAAAAATGGGAAGTCAATCAGTCCGAATAGGTCTATAAATTCGCCATTTTCTCCAATTGGACGGTAATAGTTAGTTTCTATTAAGGGTTTAATCTCGGTGTTAAAAAATACCAAACCTTCCTCTTGACTATGACTTGCTAAGTACTTTTGAGTCCAGAACTGCATAAATGACTCTTTTGCTGAATCCTCAGGATTTGGTATCTGCTTACGCATCTTATTTTTAATCTTTTCCAAGTTTCCGGTTTTATTGGCTACTTGAAAAGGATTGGTGCCAATCATTTCTGAGCTAAGTTCGCGCAGCTCCTTGAGTTTTTTTTCTACTTCTATAGATTCTTCTATAGAAGATAATCCTATCTTGTTAATCTGGTTTTCCAGTTGATCAACTTTGTCCAAATATTTTTTGGTATCTCGGTTGTCTTCAATACCTTTAACTGGGTCGTAGAGCGGAGTGATATCAGGAATGGGAATCGAGACGGGAAAGCCTTTGGATTTGAGCGGACCAATGGTAAAGCTAAATACCTGAATTTTCTGATTTAGCCAGAAATCCCTTAAGGGGATATAGCTGAGGTCAAACAACACCAACAGCAGATTAATCAAGGCGATGATCGCCATTAATCTTTCAAACCAAAGAATGCGGCGAGTTTGAGCTTTATTAGGTATTTTGACGAATTTTTCTAATTTTTGTAAAGATGACATCGGGAAACTTGGGCTTTATACCACTAGATGGTGATGTTTAACTCAGATGCATTGAGTTTCTTGGCGCAGCCATTCCTTCCTGATAATACAGTTCTAGCGGCTTTTTTAGGATTTATTCTGATTCAGTAGTGTTGATCTTGAGAACTTAAAGTATTTAAGCACTTAGTAACAATACCGGGTTTGCAGCATTCGTGAATTGAATTGCTATAAATTTTCAGATTTGATTTGAAAGCGCTATAGTACGAAACTAGGGCGTGTGTTCACACCCTAGTTACAACTGTATTTAAAAAACTTTTTGAGTCCCTTAGCGCATTGTGACAAACTCTTCTGCAGAACTGGGATGAATTCCAACAGTAGCATCAAAGTTAGCTTTGGTAGCTCCGGTTTTCAATGCGATCGCAATTCCTTGAATAATCTCTGCTGCATGGTCTCCTACCATATGAGCACCCAAGACTTTGTCAGTGTTTTGGTCAACCACTAACTTCATCAGGGTTTTTTCATCCCGACCGGGTAGGGTGTAGTACATCGGTCTGAACCGAGAACGATAGACTTTTACCGCATCCCCATATTTATCTCGTGCTTCGGCCTCACTTAGACCAACAGTAGCTGCTTCGGGTGTGGTAAAAATTGCGGTTGGAACATTCTCGTAGCTCATGATCCGGGATTTGCCACCAAATACGGTATCGGCAAAGGCACGACCTTCATTAATCGCAACAGGAGTTAAGTTCATGCGGTTAGTACAATCCCCTACGGCAAAGATATGATCTTCTGTGGTAAGACTGTACTTATCGACTGCGATCGCACCATTTTCAATTGCTACTCCAGTATTCTCTAAACCTAGATTCTGGATATTGGGTATACGACCTGTAGCAGCTAAACTGACAGCATCAGCAATTATACTTGTTTGTGATTCTCCTTGTACCGTTACATTCAGACCAGCTGATGTCTTTTCAATAGCGATGATCCTACTGTTATTTAGCACCCGGATCCCATGCTTCTCCATGGCTTGTTGAATCTCAGAACCGATTTCAGCATCAAATCCCCGTAAAATCTGATCACGACGAATAACCACTGTCACTTCAGAGCCTAAACCATTGAGAATACAGGCAAACTCGACACCAATATAGCCACCCCCAAGAATCACGATCCGCTTCGGTTGTTCCTTGAGGTGGAAAATATCATCAGAGGTAATCGCGTGTTCAATGCCAGGAATATCGGGCTTGACCGGATGTGCTCCCACTGCAATCAAGATTTTGTGTGCAGTTACTTTGCGTCCGCCAATGTCTATGGTGTGGGAATCCGCGAACTTAGCATAACCCTGAAACAGTTCCACTTTGGACTTATCCAACATACGTTGGTAAATGCTATTGAGGCGTTCTGTTTCCTGATTGACTGCTGTGATCATTGTTGTCCAGTCGAGGGTACTGTGTACCTTACTCCAGCCATATCCCTGTGCCTCTTCAAATTGATCAGGAAAATGGGAGGCATAAACCATCAGCTTCTTAGGAATGCAGCCACGATTTACGCAAGTTCCACCTAAACGGTCAAATTCTGCAATGCCTACTTTTGCCCCATATTCTGCGGCTCGTCTAGCTGTAGCAATTCCTCCGGAACCTGCACCAATAACGAATAAATCAAAATCGTAGCTCATGACTCTCCCAAACTTCTGAATTACTATTCGGTTGAAAGATTACTGATTCTTGGTATATAAAAGCAATAGCTGTCGGAGGGAAAATTTTACTGATCGCCCAAGGTAATTATTGTTGTATCACTCTCAAGTCAATCCACGATGATCAGGACTTACACACCAAACTGAAAACAGTAGAGGCATTGCCGGTAACGCCTCTACTGATAAAGCTTTAAGTAAGGTCGGAGGGATGTTACTTTTTAGCTGACTTCAAGTATGCCAGCATTGTATCTGCATCTGAGACCTCGAAGGGATCGGTAGGGCAGTTATCTGCATAGCCTGGTTCTACAAACATTTTTTCAATCTTGCCGTCATCTACCACCATAGAGTAGCGCCAAGAACGCATACCAAAACCGAGATTATCTTTTTCTACCAACATCCCCATTTTGCGGGTGAATTCCCCATTACCATCGGGTAGCAAGAAGATATTCTGAACCCCTTGCTGTTTGCCCCACTGGAACATCACGAAGGCATCGTTGACCGATAAGCAGATCACTTGATCAACCCCTTGTGCTTTGATCTCATCATAGAGTTCTTCATAGCGGGGTAAGTGGGTTGATGAACAGGTGGGTGTGAAGGCACCAGGAAGGGAAAATAGCACGATACGCTTACCGCCAAAAATTTCCTGTGTAGTCCGGTCTTGCCAGCGGAAGGGATTGGGTCCAGGAACTGACTCATCTCTGACTCTGGTCTTAAATACTACGTCGGGTACTTGATTGATAACCATCTTGTCTTACTCATTCCTTTATGATTGTTACTATTTAATCGTAGTCGTAACGAGTATGAGTTGTCAAGGAAATTTAGCAGATTTAGTTAAACAACAGTTGACGGGTACCCGTCAACTGTCAAGCAACCCTTAATTCCTTAATTTGATGGCTGTGCCAGTGGCGGTAATGAGTAGCAGCACCCCCTTTTCATCAACGTTAATTGTTCCAGTATCCATACCAATGCCAATCACAGCATCTGCTCCTAGTTGTGAGGCACGTTGTTTCAATTCTTGGAGGGCTTCTTGGTGTCCTCTTTCAAAGACTTTTTCATAACTGCCAGTACGTCCCCCAATTAAATCTCGAATACCGGCAAAGAAATCCCGCAGTGCATTGGTGCCGTAAACCACCTCAGCAGTGACAATGCCCAAATACTCTTCAACAATCGCACCTTGAATAACATCAGTAGTGGTTACAATCATCAGTCCTGCCTCAAAAAATGGATCAAATGCCACCAGAATAGCTAATTTCTACGGCTAAATCATGGAATTATCTAAATATAATTACTTAATGGCATGCTACACCATCCTGACGTGCTGCCCTTTGCACCGCCGCAGCAACCGCAGGAGCAACTCGCTCATCAAATACTGAAGGAATGATATGTTCTCGATCTAAATCACTGGGATTAATCAGGGATGCGATCGCAAAAGCTGCTTCGAGACACATATTCACGGTAATGGTTGACGCCCGACAATCTATAGCGCCACGAAAAACCCCTGGAAAAGCCAGAACATTATTAATCTGATTCGGATAGTCACTACGACCTGTAGCCATTACTGCTACATCATCTACTACCAATTCTGGCTGAATTTCCGGGATAGGATTAGCCATAGCCATGACAATGGGCTTGTTTGCCATCGACCTGACCATGTCTGGGGTGAGAACCCCAGGTACACTCACCCCAATAAACACATCAGCATTGCCAATGGCACCAGCCAGAGTACCCGAAGCATCCACAGCAAATTCTTGCTTTTGCTCAGTCAAGTTAGGGCGTTTAGTGGAAATAATGCCTTGGGAGTCGCATATCCAAATTACACCTGCACCAGCTTTACGGAGTAACCGGGCAATTGCCATACCGGCAGCGCCCGCTCCATTAATAACAATTCTTACCTCTTCTAGGGATTTCTTGACTAGCTTGAGGGCATTGGTCAAGGCAGCAAGGGTGACAATAGCGGTACCATTCTGGTCATCGTGAAAGACTGGAATATCTAACTCCTGCCGCAGTCTGGCTTCAATATCAAAGCAACGGGGAGCACTGATATCTTCTAAGTTAATACCACCAAAAACCGGCGCGATAGTTTTAACGGTTTCTACGATCTGATCCGTATCTTGGGTAGCTAGGCAGATAGGAAAAGCATCAATACCAGCAAACTCTTTGAACAGCATTGCTTTACCTTCCATCACTGGCAAAGCGGCTTCTGGCCCTAAGTTACCCAACCCCAACACTGCACTGCCATCGGTGACCACAGCAACCATGTTGCTTTTAATGGTAAGGGAGTAGACCTGTTGTGGGTCAGATGCGATCGCTTTACAAATCCGACCCACACCAGGAGTGTAAGCCATAGCCAATTCAGATTGATGCTTAAGGGGGATTTTGCTGTTTACACTGATTTTGCCACCACGATGGAGGTTGAAGGTACGGTCATAGACATTTAGGATTTGGACATCGGGCACTTCCTTAACCGCTTGTACAATCTGTTCAGCCTGTTCAGTGCTAGCTGCATCTACGGTAATCTCGCGAGTAGCAATTTTCCGAGTTTTCTCCACCACCATAATTTCTCCCAAGTGACCGCCAACAGACGCGATCGCTTGAGTTACGCTGGCTAACATCCCGGCACGGTTGGGGTATGTTAAGCAAATAGTCAAACTGAAACTAGGATTTGGGGTCAGGTCTACCATGCTGTATGATCTGGGATTCTAGAAATATCTTGGCGCAAGCTGATTTCCTGCTATTTCAATCTAGACTAAACTAGACTTTAGTTCATAGTTGATCGCAAGCATGGGATAGGAATAATTTAGGGACCTCCAAAAAATCAACTATGCCATCCCTAGTAATGATAATCATTTAAGATGGAAAAACTGTCAATTGATTATTAATAAACCACTACTGACTGCAAGCTTTCTTGCCATCGGTGCTATTCTGGCAACGATTGCCAGTTTCGTTTTCGGCGTGCCCTGGCTGGTGCCAATTTTAGGAGCAGCAGTACCCTATCCGATCTTTTTGTTTCACGTTCGTCACCGTCAATACATGAGGGCCCTAGGGTGGATGCTGCTTTGGGCATTGTTTCAAAGTCTTGCGGTTGGGATTGGAACCGCATTGGCTCCAGAAACCGCAGCTCAGGTAATCCTAAATGGCTCTGACTACATCGAAGAGCAGCTTCTTTGGATTCGTACAGGAGAAGGAACAGAAGGATCCCTACGTTTGTTTCTGCCAGATCATGTCCAACAGTACACAGTTTTTTGCTTTCTATCCCTAGTGACTTTTGGAAGTGCAGCGCTAGTGCTGGGAACTTACTTGCTCAATTACATGAATTTCTACGTAGCACAGCTAGTACAGATCAGTGTCAATCCGTGGCTAGCTGCCCTAGTGGGATGGCCGCCCTGGTCTGTGCTGCGAGTGGTGGGATTTATCTGTACCGGAGTGGCTCTAACTGCTTTGGGACTTAATCTCGTTGCTAAAATCACCAGATCAAATTCCCAGCATCCCTTTCCTCAACGCTATCTCCTGATTGGTATTGGCTTTGTGGTTGCAGATATAATAGTCAAGGCAACTCTAGCACCGATTTGGCAGCAGCTTCTATCGTTTGCTCTTCTGGGCTAAGGTGACCCAGGAGAGCAAAAGCATTCTAGCCTCCAATCAACTGCCAGAAGCGATCATCGTCTGAAATAGCCTCAAAATCCGGATCATTACTGGCTTCTTCCCGATACCTTGGATTTAGCTCAATCGCCTGCTCTAGGTTTTCCACAGCTAAGGTTACTCGACCCTGGGAAGAATAAACTATTGCTTTGTTATAATAACCAGCAGCATACTCAGGTTGAATCTCCAAAGCCCGATTAATGCTTTCCAATGCCTGATCATTCTGTTCTAGCTTGACTAAGGTAGAACCTCTGTAATTCCAGGCTTTATGGGAGTCGGAATTTAATTCAATAGCCTTGTCAAAAGAGGCAACAGCTTCTTGGTATCTTTCTAATACATCTAGAGCCATGCCTCGATTCAACCAGGCTACTGTATTATCTGGCTGAACTTGAACAGCTTGGTCGAAGGAGCCAAAGGCCTCTTCATGCTTTTGTAGCATTCCCAGTGCGACTCCTCGGTCAACCCAAGCTTGATGATAATTTGGCTGAATTTCTAGGGCTTTGTCATAGGAAGCGATCGCATCTTCGTAGCGTCTCAACCGTCTTAGGGTCATGCCCCGGTTTAACCAGGCTTTGTAGTGGTCTGGTTTGAATTTAACCACCTTATTAAAAGCAACCACTGCTCCTTCATACCGCCGCAGTTCCATTAAAGCCAGGCCTCTTTGATACCAGCTATCTGGGTCATCTGGCTTGATTTCAATTACTTTGTCATAGGAAGCGATCGCATCTTGATACTGCTGTAGTTCCCATAATGCCATACCTCGCTGGTACCAAATATCAGGGTTATTCGGTTGAAGGTCAAGAACTTGATCATAGGAAGCGATCGCATCTTGATACTGCCCTTGAGAGAATAGAGTATTGCCCTGATTCACATAGTCATCTGGATTCAAGAACAACTTAGGATGGTTAGATTTGAGGCGTTCTAATTGTTCTGTCAGAGTTTGAGTGTTTTGCAGCACTTCAGACAGAGCAGCTTCTGCAATGGATGTTGGGGAAATCTCTGCTAGTTGTTGTAGAATCTTATCCTTCTCGGTTTGAGCATCAGATTCGACCTCAGACAGCTGAGCAGCCAAGGTTGTTTCCAATTTGTCCAGATTTTGAAGGATTATATCTTTTCGATTTTGAATGTCCGACTGTAAATCATAAAGTTGAGTTTTAGCCTCTGTTTCTAATTTTTCCAGACTCTGAATGGTCTGAGCCTTCTGGGTTTTAATTCCTGATTGAGAGTCATAAACTTCAGTGTTTAAGTTAGCCTCTAGCTCTTTCAGATGCTGGAGATTCTTATCAATTTGCACTTCAATCTTCGACTGGGATTTTGAAAGTTGTTCAGTAATGTCATTTCCTAATTGCTCTAGCTTCTGAAGAGCTAAATCGATTTTATGTTGAGCTTTTTGTTCAGCATCCACCTTAATGTCAGATAGCTGAGGAGTAAACTCTGTCTCTAGCTTTTTTAGATTTTCTAGTATTAAATCCCGTTGCTGTTGAGCCTTGGCTTCAAGTTCAGACAATTTTGAGGCAAACTCTGTCTCTGATTGGTTCAGTTTATCCAATACTTTATCTTGATGCCCTTGGACATTGGCTTTGAGTAAAGATAGTTGAGGAGCAAAATCAGAGGTGAGTTTTTCTAGATTCTTGAGGTAACTGTTCCTTTCTTGATCAGCCTTTGCCTTAAGCTCAGACAGTTCAACAGCAAACTCAGACTCTGATTGATTTAGTTGCTGCAGGACTTTATCCTTATGTTCTTGTACATTCCCCTGAAGTTCAGATAGTTGAGGAGCAAAGTCAGCACTTGATTTTTCTATGGTTTGCAGGTAATCTTTGCTTTGTTTTTGAGTCTTGGCTTTCAAGTCAGACAGTTCGGAGCCAAACTCAGTCTCTGATTGGTTCAGTTTCTTCAGTATTATCTCTTTCTGGGCTTGCACATCCGCCTGGATTTTCGATAATTCAGGAGTAAATTCAGCCCCTAATTTTTCTAAATCTTTTAAAGTTAAGTCCTTTTGGTTTGCCGCAGTTTCCTTAAGAGCAGACAGTTCGGAGCCAAACTCAGTCTCTAATTGATTCAGTTTCTTCAGTATTGTCTCTTTCTGGGCTTGCACATCCCCCTTGAGTTCAGATAATTGGGGGGCAAACTCAGCGCTTAAGTTTTCTAGATACTTCAGAAAACTATCCCGTTGCTTTGTAGCGTCTTGCTCGAGTTTAGACAGTCTTGATGCCAAGTCAGTCTCTAATTGTTCTAGCTCTTGTTGAGTATCGGTTTTTTGCGTCTTGATTGTCGTTAATGCCTGTTGCTGGGACTGAGACAATTTCGATAGCAGCTTAGATAGATTTTCTCGTTTAAAACTTAGGTCTTGTTTAAACTCTGCCGCCTGCTGATCTAGCTCCAAGGCAATCTCTTCAGTTTTTTCTAGGATACTTTGAACATTTTTATTAGCACTGGCAATCCTATCTTCCAAGTCAGTCATTTCATTGAGGTGAGCTCTCACGATTTGCGCAACCTCACGAATCACAGACCTTCTTAGCAGCCACAACGCTGCGATCGCGGCCACCAGTAGCAGTACCAGAGTCACCAGCACAATCAGCAAAACATTAGACAGGAGCGTCACCCGCTTAAAGCTAAGATTAGCGTCAGTTTGAACTGGCTTTTGACTTGAGCCCTGAGCGACTATCTGTTTTGGTGGGTCAGGTTCGATGGATTGGGCACTGCCAAGGCCAACAGGCAACAGGAAAAATGACAAAACAATAGTGCTTCGCCACACCAGTGCTAACATGTCTTGATTTTTACGCTTCATCAGAACGTCCTTTCTCTGTTGTTGACACTCCCCGGGCCTTAAGGCGCGGGAATTCTTTCTTCCCAGGGATTCCGACGAACTTGCCCTCAGAAAGCATCTTGACCGTGTGTCCCACGGCTGCAAGCCCACGTAGGCAGACTACTTGAGCGGCTGCCACATCTCTATCTGTGGTATAACCGCAATTTTCACAATGATGGACACGCTCAGCCAAGGTCTTTTTGCCAGTTTCAGTTAAACAATTGGGGCAAATTTGGCTAGTCTTTTTAGAGTCTACTTTTTGGAAGTAAACTCCACGTTTAAAGCAGCACTGCTCTAGTATTTGGAAAAACTGACCCCATCCTGCATCTAAACAGTGCTTACCCAGCATACCCCTGGCCAATCCTTTTGGTTTTACTGTCCCTCCACAGGCTCAGAACCGTGTCCCACAGTCCTAAACTCAACTCGCCACTCTCACCTTGGTATGACAACAATGGTCAACCAGCTGGGGCAAGAGTCTTCCCTGAACTCTGCTCTTTTTGTACCAAGCGTCTTACCGCTACGAACGGTGATCTGTTCCGAGACAGTCAGGCGGGTCAACAACCAATACTAAATTAGTGCCAAATAACACGCTTTGACAACTCTTGAGGGGGAGTATCCATCCCCACCTTTTTGAAGAATGGGGAATTTCGTCCCAGAGACGAAACCACTCTTGCCTCCCCGGATTTGTTAAATCCATTTCTTCTAGTTTGCCACCTCCTGACACTGGCTTCACTAATTTAATTCATCACCTGTTTAATCAGAAGCGATAGAGCCTGAAGCTGGCTCGCACCCCAGGGTATCGTGACCTTGATAGCGTTTACCATTTGCGGTGCGACCCCGGTCGGGTTTCCCGACAAGCGTGAAAGCGTACCAACAGAGGTGAGCTTGACCAATCTGAAGACTCAGTAAAAACCAGATTTGATCAAGTTTGCTGAGATTTAGTAATTGGTCCATGACTGAAAGGGTTAATGCCGTTTGATCGCAGTTTTCAAATCCGTAGACCAATCCGTAGACCACAGTTAACACACTGTTGGTTAAACCAACAGCTCCTTCTCAGCTTACCGCCTAATCAGCTATGGCGCTATCCAAGCTATAGCAAGTCTTCAAAGTAGCACTACAGATGCAGATGGCCAGATCGGGAGATGGCCAGATCTGACAAGGGTAGGTTTTTTACTTTGGAGATAGGTAATAGGTAATAGGTAATAGGTAATAGGTAATAGGTAATAGGTAATAGGTAATAGGTAATGGGTAATGGCTAATCGGTAATGGGTAATGGCTAATCGGTAATGGGTAATCTGTATTTCGGACCGGTCCATTACCCCGACCAGTCGGGGAATATGGGGAGATGGGTCGGTAATCGGTGGAAATTCTGGTAGAAAATCCCACATATTTTGCGAAATTTATTCCCAATGCCAGTACGTACTCGCCCTGCTAGGTAAAAAACCTACCCAAGTGAGGATGGCCAGATCGGGAGATGGCCAGATGAAATTGATGTGCAATTCATCCACCAATTAACGAGAATCCCTACCTTCAGAAGGCAGGGATTCTCGTTAATTGGTTTAATGTAGTATACTGTCAAGGAAACTTAGTACTAGTACAGGGGACACGGAAATAAGCGTGTAGGACCAGCTCCGACCTTTGTAGATGAAAGTGGTGACTTATTTCTGCCAGCCTGGACTAGGTGGAATCAGTACAATCTACGTTCTTCCCACAAGAAGCAGTAGTACGGTACACTCCCCAAGCCAGCATTAGTCAAAATTGATACCTTTATGACTGGGTTGGGTTCACAATTGTCTTCCTCAGATATCACATCTAGGTTGGCCTGGTTAAAGAAGATGCCTGAAACCAGGCTTTTGATAGCTTGGAAATTATGGGCAATCCCAACGAGCACAGATAACAGCGTTTGCCAGACTACGGCAAAGGTTGGTTTGATGGTTTCGTTAATTGTTGTTAGCATGTCAACACCCTTTATAGTATAGATTGAAAAAAAAATTGTCTAAAAATGCACCCTTTAATACCCATGGCCTACTTGCACTGGTTCAACCTTTCCAAAAGAAGCAGTAGTACGGCACACTGCCCAAGCCAGCATTAGTCAACATTGATACCTTTATGACTGGGTTGGGTTCACAATTGTCTTCCTCAGATATCACATCTAGGTTGACCTCATTAAAAAAGATGCCTGAAAACCTGGTTTTTATAGCTTGGAGATTATGGGCAATCCCAACGAGCACAGATGAGAGCGTTTGCCAGACTACGGCAAAGGTTGGTTTGATGGTTTCGTTAATTGTTGTTAGCATGTCAACACCCTTTATAGTATGGTTCGAAAAAAAATTGTCTAAAAATGCACCCTTTTATACCTATGGCCTACTTGCACTAGTTCAACTGCTGTCTGTGGATCCTGTTTACCCTAGGCTGTGCCATTGAAGACAGCCTGATTAGCCATACCACAAGGGGTGGTTTCTCCCATAGTTGTGGCTAGCATGGTTTTATCCTTGAGCTGACAGCAATAAAACTAGTGATTTCAGCTCATCTACATTTGATAAATTTTGAAAAATCAAAAATGGTGGAATTTGTTCTATTTAATTACCCATTCTTGATTTATTTTCTAATCTTTAGATTTTATTTATATTTCTCTGGAGCTATCATCCCCAATTCCTCCTATTTTATATTTCTTAAACAAACAACTCTTGATGAAACGTCAAGTTTATGGTTAGCCAAGGGTTTTCTATGGTTTCGGACCAGTTAATCACCCTCGCCCCTGGCGTATCTTAAAGTTTTGTAATGTAATTTTTGATTTGAAATTACATGAGAATTTCTTGCTATTAACTCATCCTTCCTCCAAGATGATCTGGGATTGTTGATCAAGAACTCGGCGACATCAAGCACCAAACTCGGCATCGTTGGCGTTTTGAACCTAGAAGCTAGCTGCAACTTGCCCCTAAATGCGACAAGATTCCAGTCATCTCTATGGGGGAAAAGATTGAGGTATTTGGTTAGGTGTAATGTAGATTTCTTAATACCTAACACTCTTAACACCTAACACCGGGACACTAATTTACTCCTTCTACCTTGGCGATATCCAGAAGTGTCTTGAGTACCGAGTCAGGGTTCAAGCTGATCGAATCAATTCCTAACTCCACTAGGAAGCAGGCAAATTCGGGATAGTCACTTGGTGCTTGACCACAGATACCAATCTTGCGACCATTTTTCTTGGCTTTTTCTATCACCATCCGCACCATCTGTTTCACTGCTTCGTTGCGTTCGTCAAAGATATGGGCAACTAACGCAGAGTCACGGTCTAAGCCTAGGGTTAATTGAGTCAGGTCATTAGAACCAATGGAGAAGCCGTCAAAGATTTGGCTATACTCGTCGGCTAGGATGACGTTACTGGGGATTTCACACATCACATAGACTTGTAACCCATTGTCTCCTCGCTTCAAGCCATGTTTTTCCATTTCCGCCAGCACCCGGCGACCTTCATCAGGGGTGCGACAGAAGGGAATCATGGGGATAACGTTTGTGAGTCCCATCTCATCCCGTACCCGTTTGAGTGCCTTACATTCCAAACCATAGGCTTCCCGGTAGATTTCATCACAGTAACGAGACGCCCCTCGCCATCCTAGCATCGGGTTCTCTTCCCTGGGTTCAAACTGTTGACCCCCCAAGAGATTGGCGTATTCGTTACTCTTGAAATCTGACATCCTGACGATAACTGGTTTGGGATAGAAAGCAGCAGCAATGATGCTAATCCCGTTGGCTAGTTTATCCACAAAGAAGTCAGGTTTATGCTCATACAATGCTGTCAGCTGAGCAATTTCTTCCTTGACCGATGGATCTTCGAGTTTATCGAAGTGAATCAACGCCATCGGGTGTGCCTTAATGTGATTGGCAATGATGAACTCAAACCGGGCTAACCCCACCCCATCGCAGGGAAGAAAAGACAGACTAAAGGCTTTCTCTGGGTTCCCCACATTCATCATGATTTTGGTGCGGGTGCGCGGTAGGTTGTCAAGGGGGGTTTCTTGCACCTCAAAGGGCAGCAACCCTTGATAAACCTTGCCTTCATCTCCTTCTGCACAGGAAACTGTCACTGGTTGGCCTGTCTTCAATTGGTTAGTGGCATTGCCACAACCCACAATCGCGGGGATACCCATCTCACGGGCAATGATGGCAGCGTGACAAGTGCGACCTCCTTGGTTAGTTACGATAGCACTCGCTCTCTTCATGATAGGTTCCCAATCCGGATCTGTCTTGTCCGTGACCAACACCTCTTTGGCTTGGAAACGGTCAATCTTGTTGACATCCAGAATTACCCTTGCTTTGCCTTGACCAATCATTTCACCGACGGCGCGACCGGTGGCTAGCACAGACGTTGCCTGCAATGTCTCTACATCGCCTTTAAGTTGGTAATGACAAATAACATTGGCAGATTTCTGGGATTGTACAGTTTCCGGACGGGCTTGAACAATAAAGAGTTCACCGGTTTTCCCGTCTTTGGCCCACTCAATGTCCATGGGGGTGTAGCTACCCCGCACCTGGGAATAGTGGTCTTCAATGATGCTAGCCCACTTGGCTAGGGTGAGAATTTCTTCATCATTGATCGCGTATTTTCCCCGTTCTGATGGCGGCACTGATATATTTTTCGTCAGTTTCCCGCCGTCATCATAGACCATTTTGACTTCTTTGCTGCCTAGACGTTTGTCTAGGATAGGGCAATACCCCTCTTGGAGAGTCGGCTTGAACACCAGGTATTCATCAGGGTTGACTGCTCCTTGGACAACGTTTTCACCCAAACCGTAAGCTGCTGTTACTAAAGCGGCATTTTTAAATCCGGTTTCGGTGTCGATGGAGAACATCACACCAGACGACGCTAGGTCTGAGCGCACCATTTTCTGGACACCGACAGAGAGAGCAACATCAAAATGGTCAAAGCCTTTAACAGTTCGATAGGAGATGGCGCGGTTGGTAAAAAGGGACGCAAAGCATTTGTGACAGGCTTCTAAAACCCCTTTTACTCCGTGGACGTTTAGATAGGTTTCCTGTTGACCAGCAAAGCTAGCATCAGGTAAGTCCTCAGCGGTGGCACTGGAACGAACTGCTACATCTGTATTGTAATTTGACTGTAGGCAAGTGTCCCGATATTCTGGCTCAAACTGCTCACAGAATTCCTGGGGATCATTCCCATAGCGTTGGCATAGTTGTTGGTAGGCTTGCGCGATCGCATTGGCTAGTTCTTTTGGGAATGGCGTATTGAGAATTAAGCTTCTCGCTTGCATCCCCCTTTGTCGCAAGTTATTTACATCTTCCACATCCAGGTCAGAGAATCCCTGACGCAGCTTGGCTTCTAACCCAGCTTTCTCAATAAAGTATCGATAGGCATAGGCTGTAGTAGCGAAGCCAGTCGGTACTCTCACTCCTACTGGTGTAAGTTGTCGGATCATTTCCCCCAAAGAGGCATTCTTTCCCCCGACTATGGCGATATCGGCAATACCAACTTCCTCAAACCAGAGGACGAAGGCTTTGTCTTTGGCACAGTCTTTGGCAGATGGTGGGGCTTTTACTGGAGCAGTGGTGACCATATGATCCTTCTCCTGAGGTTGACTTCCAAGGGGAGTAGTAATGGTTTTCTGCCTCAATGGGATTGTGAAAAGTCCGATGAAGCACCTGAAGTTGTGGCAGTTTCTGAACTAGCATTACCTCAAGGCTTAGCCTCTTAGGCAGACAACTTCACCTACTCTCAACGTTACCTAATGATAACGTTCACGAATATGCCATTGTCTTAACTCTAGCCTAGCCATTGATTGCTCCCCTTCATTGAGCTATCTACTCTATCGGGGCTGATACTACTAGTTTAGACAATTTTCCTCTTAGGAGGTCATCTTTCTTAACTTTATTTTATATACAACACAGAGGTTTTTTAAACATAAATCAGAAATGATTAAGTATAAGCCAGAAATGATTGATTTTTTTTATAGATATAAAAAAGGGGATGAGTTTTTGTTAATTTTCATGATTTGGGTTAGCTCCCCATAATTTTGTATTTTAGTTTACATAAATTCTCTGGCAGTTGTATTTTAGTTTACATAATTTTTCTGGCAGTTGCTATAGGCTAGAAAAGCTGGGTAAAATAGTCATATATTTATCTATACTAATATTTCCCTTCTCTGCTGCAACGGGCAAGGAAATAACTGATCGCTACAAATCACCCCCTCACCCCTTTACACCCTCATCTTCAAAAGAACTGGTCACAAATTTATGGTCAGGTGTACTAATTACGGGTAATGTAAGGGGTCGTTATCGTTTCTAATCTAGTTGAGAATCATCCGTCACCCATTCCCTTATTACCCATATTATAGCGCTTTTTAAGCTAGTAAGGTACAATTTTTTGGGTTTTAGGGAGCAGGGAGCAGGGAGCAGGGAGTAGGGAGCAGTAAAGTCAGAAGAGGGAAAAGGTAAAAAAATATGTGTACCTCATGAGGCTAAAAACCGCTATATCGATTCTCAACAATACAGGGACTATTTTGGCAGTAATTAATTTGACAGTAATTAATTGGACTTGGTACTAGAGCTTGTTGCCGATCTGGCTCAGGAAATCCTTGGGTGTCTTGACCTGCTCAGCACCTTTTACTCCTTGTGGTCAAAACCCATCCATAACCCCTTTGATGCTACGCCCTTGTTCGGTTTCAGCTACAATTTCCTTTACCGGATTGGGGGGGTGGAAGAATGGATAGGGCAGACTTCTGGGCACTGCTGGATAGGATTCAATAAGTTGATTGGGTATGCTTCTTTGAGTACAATCAGGAAGCTATGTCCAGATGCGCTCCCACAGCGTGAGCAAAGCTCAATCGCACAGGGTGAACTTTGCTCAATCCCTTGAGGATTATGAGTTGGATTAGATTTAAGGGTCGGATCATTTCCTGTAGCTCGGATCAAGTATGAGCCAGATGCTTCACAGAAGGTGATGGCAAATTTTAGCTGGGTCGAAGTTCCGACCATGACCTGATATAAGTCAAGGACGGTTTTAATAAAGTGGGCGTTAACAATGATGATGTTACTCCCCCTGACGAAATTTCCATGCTAACCACTTTCAGTTCGATTCCCACCGACCTCTCTGCCTTAGTTAAACACTAAAAACCCTAAATTAAACGGTAAACTTATATAATATTCCCAGCCGAAGTAAAATAACTGCCAAAATGCCAAATATATCCCCGCATCATAGATACTTCTTCTGATGGCAAGTGGCCTTCTGTAGATCTAATTATGACCTTAGCCTTGACAAAAATGCCTAAGTATGAATATAGAAAAGGGAACAGGGAACTTCGGATCAAAATTCTCACAATTCCTACACGGATTGCTATACAAGCAAACTAACATCAACAAGCCACAGTTGTTGCGAAATTCCCGGCAAAATAACTCCCACAACTTACACAAAACTGGACTCCAAAACCTATAACTAGTAGGGTGCGTTATTAACGCACCCTACTAGTAGAGTTATTGCCTAAGTCCTGTTCTCAAAAAGAGACTAGACCACTGGTGATAGTAAGAATGATTAGTGATTAATCAGTCTATTTGAGCCATCTATGTAAAAAATGCATAATCCCTAAAGCCTTAGAATGTCAAGGGTGTCTATGTCTACTTTGTATCTCTAGTTACTGGAGTGGCTGTAGTGCTTAACTCAATGCTTGGGGTTGCTACCCCTTGAACTACCAACACTGAGCAAGGAGCATGGTGAACAACATAGTTACTCACACTACCCAGCACCATTTCTTTTAAACCCCCAAGCCCTCGACGACCTAGAACAATTAAATCCGCACCCCACTTTTGGGCTAGATCACAAATTCCTAGACCCGGATCTGCCAATTGACAAGATACTTCGGCAGCGATACCATCAGCATTTGCCTGTTGAGCATAACTCCTTAGCCACCCTTTGTTTTCCTCAAGGTGTTTTTGGAGATTTTCTTGCTGAACCTTTCGGATACTACCATACACGTCTACATCGGCTATGGTGCCAAGACCTACGTAAGGAGTCATCATTTCCTGAGGTTCCCAGTTAAGGCAGTGTACTAGCATCAGAGTACTCTGTTCCTTTTCGGCTAGGTCTAAAGCCTGTTCAAACACTGCTTCTGCTTGGGATGAGCGGTCCATTGCTACCAGAATCTTTTTGTAAGCCATGATTAGTTTTTCCTCGTCTCTTCAAATTATTCAAATGGGGGCTCGAAGACATGGAATTTAAGTACTTCCAGAAAATAAATTAAGGGTTGCCCTTGTCTGGTAAAGATAGGGAAGATGGGTAAGATACTGAGGTTCGCTGGAAGCTATAATCCCTGACCTTGAAGACGTTGAGTGAATAATTTATTGTAGTCAGTGGTTTAGTCAGTGCTGTAGTCAGATGCTACTCAATGTGATAGGGTTCTATAATTTAATTATAGAAAAACTACTGACAGATATTATACTGGTTAACTATTTGTAACACTTATTGTATTGCTCTAGAAATAGCAATGAGATGATAATTATTAGGGTGAATGATTAAGGAACCCTAAAACTAGAGAAAAGTAGAGTTATTGCCCCATTTCTGTTACCTTACGCAATAATAAGGTTCAAACCAGGAAATGAACGGACTCGACTGAGGTGAATCAGGCACTAACTCTACCACTCCGTCCTTATTAAGAATCCATCGATTAGCTTCAATAATTCTAGACCGACGTGAGTTAACTGCATTGGGCTTAGCAGCATGATCAGGATTTTTCCGGCGGCGAGTTCTGTGGCGAGGTAATGGCCGTAAATCCATCCACAGGGTTTCACCCACAAGAGGTTTAGTGGGGTCTGTGGGTAAGCCACCCCGCCCAAATTGGGTAAATTGATTGCCGAGATCGGTACCGCAACCAGTGGCAACTAGCAGTTTGGGATTAACAAAATTTTCCGGTAGCTGGAATAATGCAGCGCTAGGGTCGGGGTCAGGTGCATTAATTTCCACAGTACCGCTAAAGGAAGCTCCCAGTTGGGAAGAAGCGGTAATATCACTATCTGGGGTTTTTTGTTCTCGAAATTCAGTGCCAAAAATGCCTAAGGCATTAGACATCTCCAAAAATTAACCTCAAACCCTTGCACTGCCTGGGTCAAAACCGAGTTTCTGGAGATGTCTATTGATAATCACTCGTCCGCCAAAGCTATCTTCAGCATTGGCCGTGATATCGCTATTTTCTAGGGCAACTAGCAAGTCAGTATCAATAGTAATATTACCGCCAGTGGCAGCATTTTCGGCATTGGTACTGATATTACTGCGATCGCGCATTAGGATTAGCTGGGAATCCAGGATAATATTGCCCTGCTCCCCAGCACTGACTTCAGCAGAAAGGCTCCCTAATTGATCTAATACAATCGACTCAGCGGTAATGTCGAGATTACCAGCCTTGACCCGAATGGTAATAGTGCCAGCATCCCCAGCTCCACGGGTAGAAGAGGAAAATCTTGCTTGATCACTGACAAGCAAATGCTGAGTTTCAATGGTTAAATTGCCCCCATCCCCGGAGCCCTGTGTAGATGTATAAAAGCCGCTGGCAAATAGAAGACGATCAGGTGAGCTACCAATGGCTTCGACTAAGTTAGCTCTAACTATTACACTGTCCCCATCCCCATTACCCCGATTAATGGAGCGAATTTGAGCGCCATCACGCAACTGCAAAACTGGAGTGTCAACAACCACCCTCCCAAGCTGGCCAGTTGCTTCAAGTGTGGCGTTGCTATCGATGCGCCCACGCTCTTCAACGGTACTTGAAAGCATCATAGATTCGTTTGCAGTCATGGTAATCTGACCAGCATTACCGGAGCTCAAGGTCTCGGTAATTACAATACCGATACTTTTTAGCTACCAGAATCTACCAAAGGCTAATTCTGGCTCACTAATGCAAGCTGTTCACGAAGTGTCGGCTTTGCCGAATCACTCAGCCAGGGGGTATCTCCCAAAGCTCGTAGAAATATTCCACGAGCGCCGTTGATATCTCGTTCGCGAAGCGTGACCAAAGGTCAATCCATTGTTCGACCATCAACTTTTGATTTAATAATTTTGCTTCCGCCTATATTGACCAGTTCTCCTGTCCAGCTGACAGTTTTACTGGTATAAGCTTCACAAACGTCTACGACGATTTTTCCAGTCTCTTGAGCTTTGTGTTTCAGAAACTCTTTGAATCGATAGTGAGCAAAGTTGAGCATGTTCCGGACAGTCTTAGATCTTATTCTCCTATTCCCTTTTTTAGACATTTGAGCTGTTTCAAAAGTGGGCAGTAAAATAACATCAAAGTTGTCAACCATAAATCTAGCCGTCTTATGATGAAGCTCGTTTATTAGATTCTGGATTTTGATTACCATCCGTCGGGCAGCTTTCCTCCTTCGGCGTTTCTGTCCAGCCTTAGATTTACTAATCCTAGACATCAAATTATCTAAGTGCTGACATAATCGCTGAATCCGAGAAAAATCTCCATCTCCAATCTTTCCTACAGATGTTTCACTAAAGAAAGTGATAAAAGTCCTAACTCCAGGGTCTAAAGCAACTACTCTGCCTTGGTTTTCGGTTTTATTTTTAGTTACTTTATAGGGAACAACTAGATAATAGTTCCCATTGTTACTGGTTAGTCGGCAATCGCAAATATCATCAGGAAGACCTTCAGTATAAGTTATCTTTCCCAGTTTTGTGTGATATATTCCCGCCACGGAAACTGCTGATTTTGGGATATAGCAAGACTGAATGGGGTTTTGGCGAGACCTGAACCTTACTCTGTTTATTTGTGAGGTCTTCTTGTATTTCTTTTTGGCCTCCCGAACAGCAGTGCAAGCATCCTTAATCGCTATAGATTTAATTTGATAAGGTACTACTTTACACCACTCAGGTAGGCAGGGTAAGCGCAAGAATCAATCAGGAGGCTGAGGGGGTGACATGATCCCTTAAAAGCTTACTATATAAAGCTTTGAGGCCAATTATCTCAGGAAAGATCAACTCCCAAATTGACCCTACGCATGATTTTCTGAAAGCTCAAACCCTTATAACATAGTCCAAGGTCAGCCCCAAACAGCATGTATCTTTTTATAACTAATGGGCTGAACTTATTACCCAGTAAGGATTTTAGCTTGCATGTCACCCCCCCAGATCAGGAGGTCTTATTCTAAACACTATTGAGATGAACTTTTAATAGTGCTGAGTTATCTTGGCTTAATATCCTGATAATCCTTGCCCGAGCTCACATTTTGGATCAATTTTTATGGTGCTTCCCCTGGCTTATTTACCAAGGATATCTACCCTGTTGCTATGGTAAATTAGTATCAAATAAGATGCACCCACTTCCATTAACCCAAAACGAAATTACTCATAGCAATTGAGAATAGTTTAATTTAAATCTCGGCAAGAGACATAGTGATACCAAGGCTTGGGTGGGCTAGTGGTATCGGTAGGGAAAGAGGTCAGAATAATCGTACCATCGGGACCAGTCATCCAACCTTGAGCTTCCACAATCCGTTTTGGCTTAGAATTCTGTTGAGAATTCTTTTCGGTCGAGGGAGCTAACGTCTGATTGTGATCAATTTCACTAAGGGTTTGATCATCTAGAGTCACCCAATCAGCAATGATGGTTTGACCAATAATCGGGTCGAAGGGACTGGCCGGAATGCCACCTCGTCCAGTAACAATAAATTCACCAAGTTCATCTACTGAGATTTTCCCACTCCTCGGACAGCTAGCAACAATGAGTGATGATGGGTCAGTTAAATTGCTTGGTAGTTGATCTAATCCCCGAGAAGGGTCAAGATTGCCCGTATTTATGGTCACTATTCCTTGTGGACCAGAATCAGAACTGGCATCTATATCATTAGTGCGATTGCCTGGGATTGCTCTGCGCTCCTCAATCAGACGGACATCTTCGGCATCAATGGTGATCTCACCGCCTTGACCCTGTGCAGCTTTGGCAATGATATCGCTACCATTAGGACCAGTTGGGGGAAAGGCAATTAAGACATCGGTATCAATATCAATGTTGCCACCCGTAGCTTTTTCGGAAGCCTCTGCGGAGATTAGGCTTTCGTTGAGCATCACTATTGAGTCTGATACGTTTAGTGTGATATTCGCTCCATCTTCGCCTCCACTCAGTTGAGTTTCAGCTAAAAGTGTGCCGTTGTCAAGCAACAGGGAATTAGCTTTAATGTCCAGATTTCCTGCTATCCCTTTCTCACTTTTGACTGTTATTTCCCCTTCATCCTCAACTTTGAGGGCATCAGTATTGATTGTGATATCGCTGGCTTGACCGATAGCTTTCTCTTTAGCAGCGCTGGAAATGACTCCACCATTAACAGTTAGTGTATTGGTGGTTAAATCTATAGGTCCACCGTTACCATTACTATTGGTGCTAGCATCTAAGGCTCCGCCATCAGTCACAGCAATTGAGTTAGCGTTAATTTTAATCTTACCACCGTTGCCCTGTGTTGACCTAAGATCCACACCAGTCAAGATCTGACTAGGTTGGTCATTAATGCCCACTCCGTCTATTAAAACCTGATCATCAACCGTAATGATCACATTGCCACCATTTCCCTTCTCTTGAGTACCAGATTGTAACCTAGCACCTCCAGTAATCGCCAATGAACCTTCTTTAACTTTGATCTTGATATCGCCACCATTGCCATCGCCATTACTTCTAACATTACTAAATATGCCAGTAGTGATTGACCTGGTTTTGTCCACTCCGTCAAGTAAAACCACTCCGTCAACTAAAACGCGATCGCGAGCTTTGATTTCCACATCACCCCCGTTTCCTTTGCCACGGGTTTCGGAATTTATCACAGCACCGTTGGTAAACGAAACTGACCGACCTTCAATCAATACGTTGCCACCGTCGCCCTCTGCTGTTTGTCTAACTCGAGTGAATATAATACTTGAAAAGCTTGACACCTTATTATTCCTGTTTTTATTTCTGAATATTAAAGCGCCATCAAAGATAACGTCATCCTCAGCAATAATTGATATGTTGCCAGCCTTTCCTTTGTCATATATTTCAGCACTTATTTGACCGCCATTGGTCACAAAAACTGACTTTCCCTTTATGGTGATGTCGCCACCATTACCTATAGCTTGTGGTTTGTTGCGAAACCTTGGGTTTTCTCTATCTCGACCGACCCGAGAGCGCAACCCGCTGGCTAGTGTCAGATCACTGTTTACCCCGTCAATGGTAACTGTATCGCGAGCTGTTATAGTTATATTGCCCGCATCTCCTATTCCCAGGGTGTCAGCTACGAGTCTAGCACCATTGCTGATAGTGACTGATTCGGCATCAATCGATATATCTCCTGCGCTGCCGATTACGGAAAAATCCACTTCGGTCAGAATCGAGTTACTGTTCTGGTCAACGATAACTTGGTCATCAGCAATAATTGTTACATCTCCACCATTTCCCTGTCCTTTGATCCTCGACTGCAAGAAAGCATCATTCATAAACAAAGAGCCTGTGGTCATGGAAATACCACCACTATTACCGATAGCGTCTTGTTCTATGTTGTTGAAAATTCCAGTAGTGTTAGGATTTTCCGGTTTCCCTTCAAAGGTGACTGTATCATCAGCAACAATAGTCACTTTCCCTGCATCAGCTTGACCAAAGGTACTGGTTTCGATCTGAGCACCCCCTGTGGCCAAGAGTGACCCAGTATCGATAGTGATATCCCCACCTTTTTCGGTACCGAAGGTATTGCTAATAATAAAACTTCCGTCAAGGGATAGTTGATCATTTGTAACCACAGTAATATCCCCTGCTTTACCAGAACCGGAAGACGCATCAATGCTTTCGCTTATTTCAATTCCGCCTCGATAATCAATAATCACCTCACCACTATTTCCCACAAACCCGCCGAAATCGTCATCAGTGCGGAGTGTTCCAATCTCCAGCTTGTTACTAGGATTAGCTCCATTCGGTTGATACTGATTGGTTAACAATACCAGTCCATTCGGTGCTTTAATCGAGATGTCACCAATTTTGATATTTGCACTAGTAGCAGCAGTACCAAAGTTAGGCGCAAGGTTTCCAATATCCGTATTTCCTGGCAAACCCCCCAGTAATGTCCAATCTATGCCAGCACGGATATCTAGGGTAGGTTGGCTACTGCCATCAATTACTACAGACGTTCTCGCTTCGTCCGACAAGGTCACATTAGCCAGACTAGCTAAGAAGGGATTGGAGTTATCAGGGCTAATGGCATTATCTGCTGTATCGGTAGAGTTAATTTCGATGTCACCAACGGTAACACTACCTCCTGCCAAAATATGGAGTGATGCTCCGGTATAGTTTCCTAAACTGACATCCCCATTGGCCAGAATTATCGGATCATGGGGACTGACTAAATTTCCCGGTAGCCCATCCAACTGTTCGATGCTGACACTGCCGCCAGCGGAATAGTGAGCATCCCCGGCTACTGGACCCGGCGATCGCAACTGTAAATCAGAACCAGCCCATAAACCACTATCGGTATGGTTATGGGCTGCAATATCAATTGACTGATTACCCTGAATTACTAGCAAGCCACCAGAGTACGCGATAAACGGTTGCGCTACACTATCCCTAATCGTGACTGTATCTTCTGCCAACAGAGTCAAATTTTTACCAGCTTCCAGTTGACCTTGTAAATCCAGATTACCTGCGGCTAGGGTTAAATCTTGTCCTACTGCTAAATTCCCACCATTTGTAATTCTTGTCCTCGGGTCATATTTACCATACTGCAATCCTGGGGTGATATTAATCGTTAACAGTGGCGGGGCTTCTGGTGATGTGGCACTAAACTCTTGCCCATCACCAAATACCAAACTATTGGCAGTAGACGCTACAAAGGAACCAGCTACATCTAATCTTGCCTTGTGTCCAAACACAATACCATTGGGATTGAGCAAAAACAGATTTGCTGATCCATCTACTCCCAAAGTGCCTAGAATATTGGATAGATTACTTCCAGTTACTCGTGTTAAAATCGTCTGGATCCCAGAGGGATTAGCAAAATAAACCCGTTGTAGTTCTCCTACATTAAATTCAGCAAAACTATGGAACAAATTCTCCCCACGAGTTGCTCCCCCTTCAATTAAATCTGCCAGCGCCCCCTTGACCTCTACATTAGGAGTTACCCTTGACGCTTCATTTCCCAAGCTGCCATCGGGAGTAAGTTCAGCTACAACTGGAGCAGAAAACCCCCAAGCCAAACATCCGGTTAGGCAAATTATCCTTAATTCTAAAAATGCACCAACAGCCATAAGCATCCTAACCAATAAAATCGGATTATTGGGAAATTATATAACAGATTTTAAATTAGGATCATCAAAACAATTTGAACTTAACTAATCTTAATTATTAGGTAAATTATTAAGTAAATCATTAGGTAAATCATTAGGTAAATTATTAGGTGGGAATCCAACAGGACTTAAGCCGCCAAACAGTTTTACTAAAGAATAAGATAAGTAAGTACGTAAGCATATGCGCTACAGATGGTGCTACTTGAGGTGCCGTCAGCCGTCAGTGGTCAGTAGTCAGTGGTCAGTGGTCAGCTTATTTTATTCAAAAACACCGATCTAGTAGGATGGCACAGTCTTCGACGCATCGGACCTAAGCCATAAGCACCTCAAGTAGCGTGCGCGTAGCGCTAATCGCTGATAGCACCTCAAGTAGCGTGCGCTAATCGCTGATAGCTGATAGCTGATAGCTTAAGTAAGTACTACCATTAGACAACTAATAGAGCACTAACTATGGGCAATACCTTTGGACATCTGTTTCGGATCACTACATTCGGAGAATCCCACGGGGGTGGGGTTGGGGTAGTCATTGATGGCTGTCCACCGCGACTGGAAATTTCTGCGGCAGAAATTCAGGTAGAACTAGACCGCAGGCGTCCGGGTCAGAGTAAGATTACTACTCCTCGTAAAGAAACCGATACCTGTGAAATTGTTTCGGGAGTATTTCAGGGCAAAACCCTAGGCACACCAATTATGATAATGGTGCGCAATAAAGACACTAGGCCCCAAGACTATAGCGAGATGCAAAAAACGTATCGGCCTTCCCATGCTGATGCTACTTATGATGCTAAGTATGGCATTCGTAACTGGCAGGGGGGAGGACGTTCCTCAGCCCGGGAAACTATCGGACGAGTGGCAGCGGGTGCGATCGCAAAAAAAATTCTCCAGCAAGCTGCTGGTGTAGAAATCATTGGCTACGTCAAGCGTATCAAAACCTTAGAAGCTATCGTAGACTCCAACACCGTCACTCAAGACCAGGTAGAAAGTAATATTGTGCGTTGCCCTGATGGGGAATGTGCTCAACGGATGATTGAACTAATTGAAGAAACTGGACGTAGCGGTGATTCCGTTGGGGGTGTAGTAGAATGTGTGGCTCGCCATATACCCAAAGGCTTGGGAGAGCCAGTCTTTGATAAGCTAGAAGCCGATTTAGCCAAAGGGGTGATGTCCCTACCAGCTAGTAAAGGTTTTGAGATTGGCTCTGGCTTTGGGGGCACTGTACTTACCGGCAGTGAGCATAATGATGAATTTTACACAGACGAAACCGGTGCAGTGCGCACGGTTACCAATCGCTCCGGTGGTGTTCAAGGTGGCATTAGTAACGGCGAGACTATTATTATTAGAGTAGCGTTTAAACCCACTGCTACCATCCGCAAAGAACAACGTACTGTCACCAGTACTGGTGAAGAAACCATTCTAGCTGCTAAAGGACGTCACGACCCTTGTGTCTTACCCAGGGCCGTACCTATGGTAGAATCAATGGTTGCTTTAGTATTGTGCGATCACCTGTTGCGTCATCAGGGTCAGTGCGGTACTTTGAAGCATTAACTTACCAATGAAGACAAGCACTTCCTCCGAGTTTTTGGTTAAATTTTGGGGAGTCCGAGGCAGTATACCTAGCCCTGGACGGGACACAATTCAATATGGCGGCAATACGTCTTGTGTAGAGATGCAAGTTGCTGGGTTACGCCTGATTTTTGATGGCGGTACTGGCTTGCGGTTGTTGGGAAAAAGCCTTAAGCAGCAGTTACCCATTGAAGCTTATTGGTTTTTTACTCACTACCACTGGGATCATATTCAAGGCGTGCCATTTTTCATTCCAGCCTTTGTGGAAGGGAACATTTTACATATTTATGGCGCAGCTCCCCCCGGGGAGTGCATGGAGCAACACTTCAAGGAGCGGGTGTTACACTTGAATGCTCCAGTTCCTACTAACAAAGTAAAGGCAGATTTGAAGTACTATGACTTAGAACCAGGTCACAACACTGTCACCATAAAAGATATTACCATAGAAACTGCTCCTTTAAATCATCCTAATGGTGCTATAGGCTACCGCGTAACCTGGCAAGGGCATTCCGTGTGCTACTGCACCGATACAGAACATTTTCCTGACCGCCTTGATCAACATGTGGTGTATCTAGCCCGTGATGCTGATCTATTAATATACGATGCTATGTATACCGATGAAGAATACCACAACCCCAAATCTCCTAAGGTAGGTTGGGGTCATTCTACCTGGCAGGAAGGCGTCAAACTGGCAAAAGCTGCTGGTGTTAAGAAACTGGCTATCTTCCACCACGAACCCAATCACTGTGATGATTTTCTCGACAACCTAGCCGTGGAAGTCAAAGAAGTGTTTGATGGCGCGTTTATAGTCAAAGAAGGGATGATTGTTACGGTCAACTAATGCTGAAGGTTTGAGGTTGAAAGTTTAAAGTTAAAGGTTGAAAGTTTAAGTGTTGAAGGTTTAAGGTTTAAGGTTTAAGGTTTAAGGTTTAAGGTTTAAGGTTTAAGGTTTAAGGTTGAAGTGTTGAAGGGTTAAGGTTTAACGTTGTTGATCATTATTTGTCTACCGGAAAAGCATAGATGCCCAGATGGTTAGCAATTGCCCGTTGGCGCGTAGGAATACGAGTCTGAATCGGTGAATTTAACACCCGTAGCTTATTGTTATTTGCTACTACCAGAGTGGTGGAACCACCCCCATCCAAATTGAGGGCGCTATCCGCTCCTAATTCTTGAATAATAGTAGTCAATTCAGCCAAAGTAACCCCTTCGCTGTAAAAGCGCTGGCGACCATCAATAATAATTAACCATAAGGTTTTGCCTGATTTATCAATAGCCACAGCAGTGCGGGGATACAATAGTTTTTCATCTGTATTATCTCCCAATACTGCTGGCTTCCCTTCTTTTAGTAAAATTTCTCTACCGGCTATTCCCTCAGATGTCCCTAGAGGACAACGGTTTTGATAGATTTGAGCCTGGAGAAGCTTTGAAATACAAAGCACTGAATAATTTTTTGATTTTGGTGGAGCATAGGATTTACCCTCAGAGATAACTTGCCCTTCTACTTTGACCGGATCACCACGTTTAGGATAGGAGTCCGGTGGATACTCTCGAAAAGGATAAAAGAAACTACCGTTGATAGCTAATTGTAAGTTAAACTCTCGCACAAATTCCGAGGTAGTCCGGGCAGCAAATTCGTTTTTATTGATAGTATTTCCTGGTGTTACTAATAGTTTAATTCCTGGTGCGGTTAGGTCTATGGTAACAGTATGTACCATCAGGGGACGGGGATATTTTCGAGCATCTCTTTGATACACAATGCCTGGGAAAAGTTGTTGCTGCTTGTCAGTGGGAAGCGGACGCTTGAGCAGCAATCCGCCATAGATCAAAACTGGCACGGTCACAATGCTCACAATACTGATGCTGGTGGTAAGCAGAATTCGCTTAACTCTAGTTATATTTAATTTTTTCATGCTCTAAGCTGTTGTGCATTTAAACTGGATATTCATGGGTTTTATTACTACTATATTTTGGTCTATAATAGCTAGAGCAATCCTCAATTAATGGTGATATTTTTTTCCCGACTCCCGACTCCCTACTCCCGACTCCCGACTCCCGACTCCCGACTCCCGACTCCCGACTCCCGACTCCCTACTCCCTACTCCCGACTCCCTGTTCTCTACCGGTAAAGCATAGATGCCCAGATGGTTGGCAACTGGACGTTGGCGCGTAGGAATACGGGTCTGAATCGGTGAATTTAATACCCGTAGCTTATTCTTATTTGCTACTACCAGAGTAGTTGAACCACCCCCATCCAAATTTAGGGCGCTATCGGCTCCTAATTCTTGAATAATCTTAGTCAATTCAGCCAAGGTAACCCCTTCGCTGTAAAATTTCTGGCGACCATCAACAATAATTAACCACAAGGTTTTGCCTGATTTATCAATAGCTACAGCAGTGCGGGGAGAGAATAGGTTCTCACCGCCACGACCTCCCAAGACTGCTGGCTTTCCTTCTTTTAGTAAAATTTCTCTACCGGCTAGTCCCTGAGATGTACCTAGAGGACAACGTTTTTGATAAATTTGAGCGCGGAGAAACTTTGAAATACAAAGCACTGAGGAAGTTGCTTTTGGAGGAGCATAGGATTTGCCCTCAGAGATAACTTGGCCTTGTACTATGACCGGATCACCACTTTTAGGATAGGAATTCGGTGGATACTGCCGAAAAGGATAAAAGAAACTACCATTGATAGCTAATTGTAACTTAAACTCCCGCACAAATTTCGAGGTAGTCCGGGCAGTAAATTCATTTTTATCGACTTTATTTCCTGGTGTTACTAACAGTTTAATTCCTGGTGCGGTTAGGTCTATGGTAACAGTATGTACCATCAGCGGACGGGGTGAGTTGCGAGCATCTCTTTGATACACAATGCCTTGGAACAGTTGTTCCTGCTTGTCGCTGCGAAACGGACGCTTGACCAGCAATCCCCCATAGATCAAGACTGGCACGCTCACAATACTGATGCTAGTGGTAAGCAGAATTCCCTTCAGTCTAGTTATAATTATTTTTTTCATGGTACAATAATAAGTTTATGGATAAAATATTTAAGATTAATCCACCAACTTAACCTACTCGCCTGTCAATGGCAAATTGTCGTGACATTGGTTTAATTGCTGACTTACCGTGGTCGTGTAGGTATCTACCAGATCAGAAATCGACTATGACTGAATCAATTCGCTTCCTCATGTGTCCCCCTGACCACTACGATGTGGATTATGTGATTAATCCCTGGATGGAGGGAAATATTCACAAGTCATCGAGGGATCGCGCTGTAGAACAGTGGCAAAAACTTCACTATGTCATCAAAGAGCATGCCCTAGTCGATTTAGTTTCTCCTCAATCCGGTTGGCCAGATATGGTATTTACAGCCAATGCGGGATTAGTCTTGGGCAAGAATGTGGTGCTTAGCCGCTTCCTCCACAAAGAGCGCCAGGGGGAAGAACCTTATTTCAAGCAATGGTTTGATGACAATGGCTACACTGTCTATGAACTTCCTCAAGACTTACCGTTTGAAGGAGCTGGGGATGCTCTGCTAGACCGGGAAGGGCGTTGGCTGTGGGCTGGCTATGGCTTCCGCTCAGAACTTGATTCCCATCCATACCTTGCTAAATGGTTAGATATTGAAGTTGTGTCCCTGCGGCTAATGGATCAACGCTTCTATCACTTGGACACTTGCTTCTGTCCCCTGAGTGGTGGCTATTTACTCTACTATCCCCCAGCATTTGATGCCTATTCCAACCGCTTAATCGAAATGCGGGTACCACCGGAAAAACGAATTGCAATCACAGAAGCTGATGCAGTGAACTTTGCTTGCAATGCGGTCAATATTGATCAACTTGTAGTGATGAACAAAGCCAGCGATCGCCTTAAAGATCGGCTCAGTCAAGCTGGGTTTGAGGTGATTGAAACCCCCTTGACGGAATTTATGAAAGCTGGTGGTGCTGCTAAGTGCCTAACCTTACGGGTAACTGAACCAGTCCGCAGTGAAATCCATGGCAATCAACCGGTTGAAAGTCGCATTATTCGTTTGGAAGGTCATTTGCTTGATTCTGGTATCATCAGCCGTGCCTTGGATTTAATTGTTGGAGGTGGGGGTAGCTTCCAGGTACTTAACTTCGACCTAGGAACACAGCGGCAAAGCACCTCTAATGCTGAACTGAAAGTCTCCGCACCAGATCATGAGGTGATGGCAGAGATTATGACTAAGCTGATTGATCTAGGAGCTGTCACTCCTGCCCAAGAGGTGTGTGATGCTAACTTGGAACCTGTTACTCAAGCAGGGGTTGCTCCCGATGACTTTTATGTTACTACGATTTATCCTACAGAAGTACGGGTTAATTGTGAGTGGGTTAAGGTACAAAATCAACGCATGGATGGTGCGATCGCAGTAACTGAAACCCCAGACGGTGTCATCGCTCGTTGTAAACTGGTGCGGGATTTGGAAGTTGGAGAACAGGTGATCTTGGGAGTAGAAGGAATCCGGACGGTGCGCAAAACTCAATCCCGTGAACAACGCAATCAGCAAGAATTTAGTTTTATGGCATCTGGGGTCTCTAGTGAGCGCCGGGTAGAATTAGTAGTGGAACAAATTGCCTGGGAGCTGCGCCAAATCCGAGACCAAGGGGGTAGAGTTGTAGTGACAGCAGGACCTGTGGTGATTCACACTGGCGGTAGTGAACATTTATCCCGTTTGATTCGACAAGGGTATGTTCAGGCGCTTTTAGGGGGAAATGCGATCGCAGTTCACGACATCGAGCAATCCCTGATGGGAACCTCCTTGGGTGTGGATATGAAACGAGGAGTAGTTGTCCATGGTGGACACCGACACCACCTCAAAGTAATCAATGCTATCCGTCGTTGCGGTAGCATTGCCCAAGCTGTAGAACAGGGTGTATTAACTAAAGGGGTGATGTATGAGTGCGTCCGCAATCACGTACCATTTGTCCTAGCCGGTTCCATCCGAGATGATGGTCCTCTGCCAGATACCCAGATGGATTTGATTAAAGCACAGCAAGAGTATGCCAAGTTATTGGAAGGGACAGATATGATCTTGATGCTGTCTACTATGCTCCATTCTATTGGCGTCGGCAATATGACTCCAGCCGGAGTGAAGATGGTCTGTGTGGATATTAACCCCGCCGTAGTGACAAAATTAAGCGATCGCGGTTCAGTAGAATCTGTTGGTGTTGTCACTGATGTCGGTTTATTCCTTAGCCTTTTAGTGCAACAGTTAGATAAGTTAACCAGTCCTTATCTAGCCAAGTAATTAGTTTAACTGTTGAAGAATTAAGAATTAAGAATTAAGAATTAAGAATTCTACATTCTACATTCTACATTCTACATTCTTAATTCTTCATTTATTATTAAATTATTAACTTGCTTTATAATCCATAGTTTCATTGTCACTAGGAACCAAAACCCAGTCTGAGAGTCTTAGTTTCTGATAGGTTGCCCAGCCTTTAGAACCGCCAGGTACTGGGTAATCTGGGACAGCATATTCGCGAAAAGCTGTGTAAGGACGCCAAGCCTCATAAGGGGAAGTCCGCAAGTGCAACATTTTATGTTCATTACTACCAAAGCTCGATAACCAGCACATTTGTTTTACCATGGGATACTCCTTGATTGTGAATTAAAGCTAGAGAGCCTTGGTTAACTGACCATTTGAACAGTAAGTAGGTGAGAAATTCCTCTGAATTCCTGAGTTGCTGAATTCATCGATAATTTAGCAATTCAGTCATGTTAAATGTATTTATAGCTACCTACGTGATGCACTTAATAATGTTATTATGTCTCAGTCGCCTTGACTCTAACTGCTGTGTTTATTGTTTCTTCAGTAATTTAGCTGTGGATTCCGGATAATTGGGTTAAGCTAATCAGAATTTAATTTGCAAATTTCCCGTATTAGACAAAAGTAAGCGGTCAGCGGTCAGCGGTCAGCTATCATGCTTAAAATAAACCTCGTTCGGGTAGCGTGCGCCTATGGGCAATAAATTAAACGAATGCTTACCTATAGAAGCTGATAGCTGATACGCGACACGCTGATAGCTGATAGCTTACTTCCATCCCTTGCCCCCTGAGCTTACTCACTCCAAGGTGGAGGATCTCCGATTAAACTGTGCTTAACGAAATTCCTGAAATGAATTTCACGAATTGACATCTGTCTATAGAGCTCGCACAGAAGATTCTTTGCTTGTTCAAGGTCAAGATTTTGAATTTGCGTCTCAAACACCTTAAGATTGAACTCCTGTTCTAGGGAAAATTCTATTGGTTGATGTTTTTCCATGATGATCTGACTCCTATAAATTTCCAGAAATTAGGGATTGGTTAGACCCCATTACCCACGTTAATTACGAGTGGGTAACTTGAATCATTAATTACTTATCACCTTGAGTTGGGATTTTTATGCAAGGATTAGTGTAAATAGGCTTTCTACTAGTTATGATGGCAAATTTTACGAGACTTTACAGTACCCTTGCGGGTACTTTGTATCCTACCCAAACCTATCCTTAACTATCACATCGGTAAAGCAACCAGAAAATGCGATGTTCCGTTCGCGCAGCGTCTGGCACTGCCAGTAAGGAACCGCTTCGCGATCGCGCTTCAGGGGATATCGAGAGAAGCCGAAGCCCTAAACCTTTAGGTGCGCTTGACCCATTAAGAATTAAATTCGCGCTTTGGTGCGCGCCTCCTAGGCCGGGGAACCCGGCCTTGGGTCGCACCTTCGGGTCGCACCTCAAGTAAGGTAAGTAAAAATACTTAAAGGTATCTGAGTTCTGATTGCTATATCGATAGTTTCAGCATAATTGGCAGACAAGAGTAGAATGACTCAGTATTGATCTCAGTTTTTTGTATCAGTTGTTTCAGTTATCAGATAGGGGAGTTTGTTCGCGTAGCGTGGCCTACGGCCAGGGGAAAGAATACCCCATCCCTGCAACGGGTGGGGATGAATTTCCCTTCAAATACTCAAGGTAGCAAGCCAGTCTTCCCTAAAGCTTCCAGGTAACCATTCAGCAGTCAGCGGTCAGCCGTGAGCCAAGGCCATTCGCTGATAGCAGCTGAATGATTACTGAGAGTTAGCTTTTGTTAAAAAAACTATCAGTAAACTGTCGCAACCCGAAATACCATTTAACGACCGGGTCCTTTAAGTAAGGCTGTAAAAGTCTCATCTTCGTAGATTCTTCGTAGTATGCGGTCGATGCAGCAGATTCAGAGGCAAGCAAACGCTCAATTACTTCTAGTATTTCTGGGGCTTGAGAATGCTCTGCCTGGAGATAATCGATAATATTGTAACGATACCAAGGAGCGACATTAGGTATGTATCGAAGTTTCTCGCGAATACGATCCGCGACGACAAAATTATGCTTAGTGAATAAACGGTGCCAGTAATCCCTGGAATGAAGATTGATATGTCCATGGCCGCTCTGACTAGGAACTGCTGCTGAAAATACCACGATTGGGGCAACACTAGTCATCCAGCTGATTAGTATTGGAGATATTTCAGGTTCTAGGTGTTCAGCAACTTCCAGAGAAATAGCAAGATCGAAATGCTGGTTGGAGAAACGATTAGCAATGGCTACTTCGTCATTTAGATCAAGTTTGTGAAATTCAATAGATGATTCTGAGAAATCAGGTTCGGAATAACCATCTACAGCTGTTACCTCTACACCCAATCTGGCCAGCTCTCTAGTAAGATGCCCAGGACCACATCCAAATTCTGCTACACGTTTTGGTTGATAAGTTTTAAGGATTGTTGACGCTATAGCTTGATAATTGGTATCGAATATTTCACTAGTAAAATATTCTGAATTGTAATCAAATGCAGCCTGAGTCATAGAATTTACTTCAAATTTATACGTGAGCTGAAACCGAGACAGATCTTACATCAAACAAGTGATGCTAGACAGCTCTGAAAATGGTGTTGAATTTACAGGCACTCAGTTGAGGAATTGAACAAGTTAGGGTAGCCCATATATAGCGCTAAGCGCAAGTCAGAAGTTAGAAGTCAGAATTAAGCTTAGACTTACGTTTCGGAGTTTAGGAATGTCAAACATCTGAATGCGTAGTGCTATATCTATCAAGCAAATTGGCAAGATATATTATACCATCAAAGCCAGAAGTGTTGAATCCAGTAATAAAAGTTTACATTTTCCAGCTATTGTTGTTGTCAACGGATGCAGTCGGCCAAAGGAGGTTTCCCTGATGAGCGACTACCAGTGCGGTCTTGGGAGTTTCCACGCCAGTCGCTCATCTGACTCCCCATCTCCCCATCTGCCCATCTCCCCATCTGCCCATCTCCCCACACTCCCCTCTGTTTCCCTATTCCCTGTTCCCTATTCCACAAAGCGTGGATTAGTCCACAGTAGCCAACCATTCAGTAATCCCATCTGCGATCGCATTAGCCAATCGTCTCTGTTCTCGGGAATTGCTAATCCATTCAAATTCCACTGGATGAATCATAAATCCCAATTCCAACAGCACCGAAGGAGCTTTGTGAGGACGGGTTAGGGCGAGATTATTCCAAAATACTCCGTAGGATGGACGCCGGAGCTTTTGGACTAAATAATTATGCAAAAACACTGATAAATCGTGGGCTTGGGCATGATACCAAAACATTCCGATCCCAGCAGTATTAATGGCATCACCATCATCTGGTAACGCATTATAATGGATAGAAAGGGCAATAGTTGGTTCTAGTTCGTGAATCATATCCATCCGGTCTCGTAATGACACATCCTTGTCAGTTTCCCGTGTCATATATACCGTTGCTCCCCGTTGTACCAATTCCTTTTGCAACAATTTCGAGACTACTAAATTAACATCCTTTTCTGGATACCCATTCGGTCCCCTAGCTCCTTTTTCTGCTCCCCCATGTCCGGGATCAAGCAGTATCTTAATTCCTGCTAACCGTTGAGTGGATAGACCCAGTATTCCTCTACTGCTCAAGTTTGGTGGATGTCTCAGAGACAGAATGAGAGTAGTGCCTTCATACCTCAAGTCATACCCCCACTGCTGCTCAGATTTGAGTCTAAAATTATACTGCACCCGGTCTGGAGTCACTTGGTACCAGTCTAGGCGCTTAATCACTGGGTCATCATTTAGGAAAATCGTATCCGTTTGAGCGGTTAGATTATGTAGCGTTAGGGTAAAGGTTTTATCGGACTGCTGCACACTCACTGGTACTGGTATCTCTAGGGGAAAGAGAATTTCTGTTGCTCCAGGTACCTGTCGGGAAGTAATACTGCGAATAATCGACTTCGGGGGAGTTGCACCAGCAATCACCTTGGTTTCCTTCTGGCGAATCCAAGCACCATAATCAAGACGTAACCAGTCTCCTTGTTTACCAGTAACTGCTGCTCTAGTTCCCTTTGGTAGAGGAGTTAAGCGAGAATAGCTAGTACTCGGTCCAGTGCGGGCAACCCCAGCCTCCTCTATTACCTCTATCACCTCTAAGCGGTTAGGAGATAGAATTTCCACTGTACCTGTACCCCGCTGACTGACTCTCTCGCCATTGAAATTTAGTTGAAACACAGGGTTGCCAAAATTTCCAACCTGTGATACCAAAGCGCATCCCTCGTAGTTATTAATGACTGCACGAGGTGTAGGTTGGTTTTGACCAGTCAATACAGCAAAATTGGAGGGAAGTTGGGCATCTTGGGATTGAGGGAGTAAGGAAATCTGTTGATTGCCCAGGGTGACGGAAACCCTAGCACGAGGGGATGCGATCGCACCAAAACAAATCTGTTCTCCAGGTAATCTAGCAATATCTGCTGCTGGGGTCAGGGAATCTTTCGCAAATCCCAAACCTGCTGGTAACTCTGGTTCAGTAGACAGTCGAGTTACCGTAACTTGAATTTCCTGGTTTAGATAGCGCAAGGTAAACCGATTTTCTCCCAGCTGCAAAGGGAAACTAGGAGCAAAATTCCCACTTTGGCTACGGGGGATAGGTTTACCATTGACCAGCACCTGTGAAGTAGGGGCTGCAGTACCAATCAAGAAAATTTGCTCTGCAGTAGTTTTATGCTCACGGGGGGGATAGGCCAGGAAAAGGGGTTGCTCAGCCGAAACAGGTAAAACAAGTAATGTAATCACAGAAGCTAGTATTGCCCAACTCAGGATTTTTTGCATGCTTTCTCGTCAACAGCAGGATAGGTTACCATTGACACTCCCCGGCCTTGTATAAGCGGGGATTCCTAGATCAACGAGCCGCCTTAAACCGCCGTATTCCTATTTTTGACGCCGCCAAAAACAGGACAGTACTTAAACCAAAAACCCGTATTGACCAAGTTCTTAGTCAACTTACGACAGACCCAGAGGGCGATTCTCCCTAGGCGTTTAGTTACTTAATAGGAAGTGCATGTGCATAGTCCGTTTCCCTTCCTTTTCACTCGGTTCCGGTGTGCCCCACCGTACCGTTTTTTTTTCTCAAAGCGTGATTTTTCTGGGTTCACACACCAATTGGTAGTTGATGATTGGGTTTTTAAGGAGGATTTTCCCTACCCTCCGGGCATTACTACTTTAAGGTCAATAAGTTACGGGTCTCTCTCCCGGCTCACCCTCGGTTTTTCAGCCTTTACCCTATATTCTCAGTATACTCTGGCGCTATATAAGTGTCAACCTTTTACTGAAAGATTTTTTAGGCGACTTTAGTCGCGCTTGTTTCTTCATCCCCGGTTTAAAAACACGGGGATGAAGACTTGTACGGATCCTAGTAATTAGCCCAATCTTACCAGGACTATCCCAATCTGATTTAACCTGAGTGCGAGATCAACAACTATCGTCCCATTGACGAGTCTCTAGTCAAAGAGTGTTTAGTCTCTAGTCAGAGTAATTGATTTTCCAGGAATTTTTCACCAGAATTTGCGAAATAATCCACCAATCCTTCTGTATACTCCCACTAACCTTGCTCAATTATTCTTTGGGGAGATCAGCAGGGTAAACGTATGTTATTTTGAAATGCCTACTGGATATAAGATTGATAAAATAAGTATTTTTGCTTATTAATTGTTAAATCTTTGTTAGGTGCCCTTTCCGCATCTAATTATTAAATTCGCCACGGGTCGCACCTCTTGATGCAGTTGCTCATGGGGTAAACCCCCAAGACCGCACTGCATCGCTTCTGAGTAAGGTTTCTATAATTTAGATCTGTGTGCCCTGGGGAGATTCAGAGTCTCTGGTGCTAGGCATCGATTGATTTAGTGGTAGACTCCATACATTAACTAATAATTTTAACCGTTTCACCTCCAACAGTGTAAAATTCTAGTGTAAAATTCTAAGGCATCTTATATAGCAATTCTTGCTTATAGCAATTCTTGCTGCCATATACTTTAGTGTTGCCCAGGTAAATCCTGGTTTCTATATTTGGATGGCTCTACCCCTTAGATTTTCCTATACCATCATGGTAGGAATTCCAAGTTATATGGAAAGAATCAATTAGATGTGGGCCTAGAGCAAGTATTATTCTCTCACTAAATTACCCACTCATGCAATTTGTTAATGGTTTACATTTCCGTAATTTGCGCGGTGATGTCTTTGGTGGTCTGACTGCTGCAATTGTCGCACTACCATTAGCTCTAGCTTTCGGAGTATCCTCCGGTGCTGGGGCAATTCATGGTCTTTACGGCGCTGTTTTTGTCGGTCTGTTTGCCGCTCTGTTTGGCGGTACTCCCTCTCAGATTTCTGGTCCCACTGGCCCGATGACCGTAGTGATGGCAACGGTGTTTACGGCGCTAGTGGCTAAAAACCCAGATACTGGCCTAGCCATGGCATTCACCGTTGTCATGCTAGGAGGGATATTTCAAATCTTATTTGGGCTGTTGCGGCTGGGGAAATACATTACCCTGATGCCCTACACAGTGATATCTGGCTTTATGTCAGGGATTGGTGTGATCATTCTGCTGTTACAGATTGGTCCATTTTTCGGGCATCCGAGTTCTGCCAATGTGGTACAGTCTGTCCTGGATTTTCCTAGGTTCGTGGCTAATCCCCATTTTGCCGCTACCGGTTTAGCAATCCTGACTCTGGTGATTATGTTTGGATCACCTCGGAGGCTGAATCGATTAATTCCATCCCCCCTACTAGCACTGATAGTCTGTACATTGATATCGGTTGTCTTCTTCGGAGACCTCCCAGACAGCGAGCTCAGACGGATTGGAGAAATCCCCACAGGCTTACCCAAGCTGTATTTGCCAGTCTTCAATTTCAGCCAAATCAAAGACATGATTGGCTATGGTCTAATGTTAGCCACCTTGGGTGCCATCGACTCTCTGTTAACTTCCCTGGTTGCTGATAATATTACCCGTACCCAGCACGACTCTGACCGGGAATTAATTGGTCAGGGTATCGGTAATACGATTGCTGGCTTGTTTGGTGGCCTACCTGGTGCTGGTGCTACCATGCGGACGGTAATCAATGTTCAGGCTGGTGGTCAAACTCCGATTTCAGGCATGATTCATGCCCTAGTGCTGCTGGTGATTGTTGTGGGTGCGGGAAGCCTGACTCAAAGTATTCCCCATGCTGTACTAGCGGGCATCTTGATTAAAGTAGGAATCGATATTATTGACTGGAGCTTCCTCAAACGAGCCCATCAAGTCTCCATCAAGGCAGCAGCATTAATGTATTTAGTGTTATTCATGACTGTATTTGTTGACCTAATTACAGCCGTTGCCGTTGGGGTGTTCATTGCCAACCTGTTGACTGTCAAAAACCTCAGTCAGCTACAGATTGATCAGGTCAAGGAAATTACTGCTCCTGATGATGGTGAAAATAGTTTGAGCTATGAAGAAAAACAGCTTCTGAAACAGGCTCGTGGTCGAATTTTCCTATTCCGTCTCGGCGGGCCAATGAGCTTTGGTGCAGCCAAGGCTATCTCTCAGCGGATGGGGATTGTGGAAAAGTATGATGTCCTGATCTTAGATCTGAGCGATGTTACCTTGTTGGGAGTGACGGCTTCTCTAGCGATAGAGAATATGGTTAAAGAGGCTCGTGGCAAACGTCGTGATGTGTTTATCGTCGGTGGTAGTGATAGGGTTAATCAAAGGCTGGAAAAGTTGAAAATCCTGGAACTATTACCAGCAAGAAACCGAGTTAGCGATCGCATCGAGGCATTAGAGCAAGCAACTGCCTTGATTACGGGAGAGCAATCACATATCAATAGTGATTTAGCCCAGGAAAATCCCATAGAGGTCAATAGCGCTGCCGCTAATTTAGACCAAACTAAACAATAAGTTGGTTTGGTTGTTTGTCAGAATGCAGAATGCAGAATGCAGAATGGTGAATGCAGAATGCAGAATGCAGAATGTAGAATGCAGAATGCAGAATGGTGAATGCAGAATGGTGAATGCAGAATGGTGAATGGTGAATGGTGAATGGTGAATGGTGAATGTAGAATGGTGAATGGTGAATGGTGAATGGTGAATGGTGAATGGTGAATGGTGAATGGTGAATGGTGAATGGTGAATGGTGAATGGTGAATGGTGAATGGTGAATGGTGAATGGTGAATGGTGAATGGTGAATGTAGAATGCAGAATGTAGAATGTAGAATGGTGAATGTAGAATGGTGAATGTAGAATGTAGAATGTAGAATGTAGAATGTAGAATGTAGAATGTAGAATGGTGAATGTAGAATGTAGAATGTAGAATGTAGAATGTAGAATGTAGAATGTAGAATGTAGAATGTAGAATGCAGAATAAAAAAAATTACAATTCTAAATTTTAAATTCTAAATTTTAAATTCTAAATTCTAAATTTTAAATTTTAAATTCTAAATTCTAAATTATTGTTAATTATCTAAAAGATTAGTCGGTAACCCATCTATACTCTCAGTATTTTTGGCTTGCCAATACTCGTGAATTCCCTTTTCTCCCTTGTTATTCGCCCACTTGAGCAGAGTTTCCCTCTCTCCTTTTAAGTCATACAAGGGTACACCATAACCACAGGAGGTTTGGGCAGATTCTACATTCAATACAATAATTTGCCTTTCCCCTGGTAGGCTATTGAATAGGGAGTAGACTGTTTCCCATTCCTTATCCCTAGGTCGAATTACCTGACCGTGACCATAAAGGCGGAGAATTAATGGCTTTTCAGTGAAGCTACAAAACATAATTGTCATTCTGCCATTTTCCAGCAAATGAGCAGATGTCTCGTTACCGCTACCGGTTAAATCTAGATAAGCCACTGTTCTACTATCAATACACCGAAAAGTGTTAATACCTTTGGGGGATAGGTTAATACGACCTTGATGGGGAGCTGTGGCTGTAAAAAATATCTTTTGCTCCTCAATAAACTCTCTTAAATCTTGATTGATTTCTGAGTAAAACTTAGCCATAGTTTACCACAGATTACTCTAGTAATATTGTATCATAAAAATACGCAAATAAAACGCGATCACAGTTATCTAATTTATCTAATTTATCTATCAGCTAATGCGTTACGCGCAACTATCGATAATAAGTTATCTGCAAATAACTATACATTAAATTTTATTACCCCGACTCCCAACTCCCAACTCCCAACTCCCGATTCCCGATTCCCGACTCCCGACTCCCGATTCCCGAATCCCTGTTCCCTTTGGTATATTAACCTTGACGCCTTTGGAGTCATACCAGTGTCTAACGAAATAGACGATATTCAGCCTGAGCAACACAACAGTTCTGACGCTCAACTGTCCCCACAACAACAGGGGCAACGACTAAAAGAATTAGCACTAGTCTTTTTTAAATTGGGGACAATTGCCTTTGGTGGCCCAGCTGCTCACATTGCCATCATGGATGATGAAGTAGTGAAGCGACGACAGTGGATGAGTCATGAGAAGCTGCTCGATCTACTGGGAGTTACTAATCTTATTCCAGGCCCTAACTCTACAGAATTAGCGATTCACATCGGTTATGAGCGAGCGGGATGGCGAGGGCTGTTTGTTGCTGGTTCTTGTTTTATCTTGCCAGCAATGGTGATTGTCTGGATCATGGCAGCAATTTATGCCCGTTACCAGAGTGTGCCCCAGGTAGAGTGGCTCCTTTATGGTATCAAACCAGTTATCATCGCCATTGTTTTACAAGCGTTATGGAAGTTGGGAAAAAAAGCAGCAAAAGATATTCCCACCACAGTAGCAGGAGTTGCAGCTACTGTCGCTTTCTTCTTAGGCACCCATGAAATTCTATTACTGCTGTTGGTCGGAGCTGCAGTAATGCTAGTTAAAAACCTTTGGCGTAGAGGAAACAATATCACAGGTGCTTTACTTATACCTTTCTCTAGTGTTTTAGCACAGACCGGTGTACCATCCGCTGCTTCTATATCTTCCGCTAGTGTGTTCTTATTCTTCCTAAAAATTGGCTCCGTTCTATATGGTAGTGGCTATGTGCTGCTGGCGTTTCTACAACAAGATTTAGTAGAGCGCCATCAATGGCTTACTTCCCAACAACTGCTTGATGCGATCGCAATCGGTCAAGTCACTCCCGGTCCTGTGTTTACCACTGCTACCTTTATTGGCTATCTGCTGAATGGAAATGTTGGCGCAGTAGCTGCAACAATTGGAATCTTTTTGCCTGCCTTTGTGTTAGTCGGAATCCTCAATCCTTGGGTGCCCAAGCTACGCCAATCCCCCTGGGCAAGTGGATTCCTAGACGGTGTTAATGCCGCTTCCTTAGGACTGATGACAGGAGTCACTTATATCTTAGCACGTACTGCTTTAGTAGATTGGTTAACCGTTATGGTAGCAATAGTTAGCGCGGTGCTGGTATTTCGCTTTAAGGTAAATTCCGCATGGTTAGTATTAATCGGCGGAATTATCGGATTGATTTCACAATTAGCCCAGTTGTCGATTGGGTTTTAGGGAGTCGGGAGTCGGGAGCGGTGCGACCCGTGGCGAATTTAATTCGCCTACGGAAAGCGCACCGAGGGAGTCGGGAATCGGGAGAATGAGGTAGAAAGAATTTTTTCTAGTTTTACTGTTCCCTTGGCTAATAGTATTACGCTTTTCCTTTAACCATGTTCACTAGAATCCCAATAACTTTATTAATATCGCTAATATAATAACTATCATTATCGATATAAGCGACATTTTTTTCAAGCTTAACAAACCTCCATTCATCCCCTGTAGTTACTGCACCATATACACAGGGTAAATCATAACTTTCTTCTTGATTAAAGAGTTGAGCAGCATACATTTCCGCAATACATTGACCTAAGCCAGAAATAATATTTTCATTCTTAGCTTCAACTATTGTAATTACCGGCAAATCTAAATATAACTGCTCTTCTGAACCACTAATGATATAATCGCAAAATCCAGTTAAGCCTTTTTCCTTATCGACATTAAAATCAATCCCTGAGAATAGACTAATTTTTTGAGATGATTTTTCTTTGACTTCCAGTAAAATATTAATAATGATTAGTTCTGACCTAGCTTTTTCCGTATTAATGGCTAACGCTAAAGGGAGATTTCTTTTTAAGGTCTGTGCGAGATAATCACTTATTTCAATTTCTTCACTATTGGAAAATAGTGACTGATCCTCCACAGTCTGGATATTAAAGTCAAGCTTGACTTTTTTTAGAGTAAAGTCACTGTATGCCACTTAAGTCTCCTGGTTTTGAGCTTAACGGTAAGGTTGAGCTGTATCTATTTTATAGGGCAGTCCGAAGAAACGTGACAATCGGGCAAGTAGCGAATTGCACTAGGAAGTCTGCTGGAACTTGGCTGCGATTGACCTTGGCCAAAAGGCCACGCTTCGCGATGAAGCTAAGCTTCCGCTAAAAGCGATCGCATCAATGGATTGCTGCTGACTATAAATTGCCACCTTAGCTGTTCATCCGTAAGCAATCATCTAGCTTCACCCTTCGCGGTACAACTTTAATCAATATTTTGACCTTCTTACGGTAGTCTTAGACTTACATAAGTACAATGGTAGATTTATATGTCCAACAATCCTCTTGCAGAGGTCTTCGGATTCCCAACTAATAACTTCACAGAACAGGCAAAGCGCTATCGTCGCTACAAACTGTGTCCTTATAACAATAAGGTGCCGAACTGCACCAAAGATAAGGCAAACAATCCTCTAGGTGTATGTAGTATCTATCACAGGGGTGAATCCGTCATTACTTGTCCAGTTCGCTTCCGACAGGATTGGCTAATTGCTGAAAATGCCGCTAATTATTTCTTTGGAGAGGAAACTAATTGGACTTCCCTGACAGAGGTTCGCTTGAAAGATGCCAATGGTCAGTCCGCTGGAAATATTGATCTAGTCTTAGTTTCTTATGATGATCGAGGAAACATTTTAGATTTTGGCTCTGTAGAAGTGCAAGCTGTTTATATTTCTGGTAACGTTAGAAAACCTTTTGAAAGGTATATTAGTAATCCTGAAGACTGGGAAACTATAGATTGGGCAAAATTTAAAACTTATTATCCTAGTCCAGATTATCTATCATCCTCACGCAAACGCCTCCTCCCTCAGCTTTTGTATAAGGGGTCAATTTTTCGTGAGTGGAATAAGAAACAGGTAATTGTTTTACAAAAGAGTTTTTTTGATACTCTGCCACAATTGCCACAGGTTGAATGGGATAAATCGGAAGTTGCCTGGAATCTTTACACCCTAGAGCAGCAAAAAAATAGGTTTTATTTGACGTTAAACAATGTCATTTATACAGAATACTGGGCGGCAATTAACGCTATTTCAACACCGAAAGCTGGTAAAGTAGAAGATTTCATTGAAGTGCTTCAACAGAAACTTGATGATAAACTAGATAATCCTCCAGACACTCAAACCATAGTAGATCTTCCTTTACAATAAAGGATAAGCCAATGACTCAACTTGAGCTATTTAATACTGCCTCTATCACCAGTAATAAAAAAGTCATAAATGTAGCTAGTGTGCCGCAACGTAGCCCATTTCGCTATGCTGGTGGTAAAACTTGGCTAATACCCCAAATTCGCCAATGGTTGTATAATAAAGGTGGTACAAATAAGGAACTTTTTGAACCTTTTGCTGGTGGAGGTATAGTCAGTCTTACTGCTGCTTTCGAGAATTTAGTAGGTAGAGTGACAATGGTAGAAAAAGATGAAGGGGTTGCTGCTGTGTGGCAGGTTATTTTAGGTGGTGGTGCCGAATGGCTAGCGGAAACTATTGTCAATTTTAATCTAACTCGAAATAGTGCCAAGCAAGCTATTGATTCTGCTAATCAATCTCTGGAATCTATGGCTTTCGCAACACTAGTAAAAAATCGCGTTAATCGTGGTGGAATTCTGGCTGATGGTGCTAGTTTTATGAAAAATGGGGAAAATGGCAAAGGAATCACGTCACGCTGGTATCCTGAAACCCTGAAAAAGCGTATACTTTCTATTGATAAAATCAAGACAAAAATAAAATTTATTGCCGGGGATGGGTTTGAGGTTTGTGAGCAAAATTATCACCGCAACGATGCTATTTACTTTATTGATCCACCTTATCTAAAAGCTGGGCGCAGGCTCTATCGATATTCAGCAGTTGATCATGAAGCTCTATTTAAACTTGCTAGCAAATTAGAAGGCAATTTTTTGATGAGCTATGACAAGACAGAAGAAACAAGGGATCTAGCAAGTCGCTATGAATTTGCTATACAACCTATTGCGATGAAAAACACTCACCATGCCAAGAAAACAGAATTGTTGATTAGCCGAAATTTAGATTGGTTTTTAGGGTAGTTATTCAGCTCTCAGCTCTCAGCTCTCAGCTCTCAGCTCTCAGCTCTCAGCTCTCAGCCATTGGCGGTAGCTTCTTTCAATACAATTTGATACTCAGCAATGTTCATGGTTTTGCCACTTTTGCTAGCAAGCGATGCAGCGCGGTCTTGGGGAGGCAGCGCGGTCTTGGGGGTTCCCCCCATGAGCGACTGCCGTGGTTTCCCCCACTCGCTATTGCATCAAGAAAACGATTGGGCTTTGCCTTGCCATAATCAAACTGGTACTCAGGCAGCATCTCATCATCAAAGTTTGGTGATTCACTGAAAGGTGTTTTGTTCATAGATACGATGCTGAAAGTCGCTCTTCAATTAACTTGTATTTCGAATAAAATAAGCTGACGGCTGACGGCTGACGGCTGACGGCTGACAGCTGACGGCTGACCACTGACCACTGACCACTGACCGCCCATCCCTGGCCAAATCAACTCACTTTAAAATCAGAAATCGTCTCAATCCACACCCTAGCCCCACATTTTAATGGGTCATCCGGACGATACATCACCCGACAGGGGCCATTGACTTCTACCGTATGACCGTAAGTATTTTTAGAACCCCGTTTCACCGTGATCACAGGGTTGCGCTCCCCGCTCTTGAGATTTTGGCGAATTACCTTCTGATTAACGTGAATCACAGCTTTCGTGTACTCCGTACGCTTTGACCAATTCCGCTTCGGTCCGCGAGTACCAGGGGTGACCACCGGCATACCGTCAAACAGAGGAATCACCCAAGTTCTACCCACCTTATAAGCCCCCTTAACTCTGCCCTTGCTCAGCAGGAAACGGACGCGAGTGGCAGAAACACCTAGTAATTCAGCAGCTTGGGCGGTAGAAATCATCATGGCGGTTTAACCATTGCTTTAACGTTACTGTTAACTTAACACAAATTCTCATAAAATGCAAGGGGTTAGAAAAACTATGGCATTGACACTATCTCTAGTTAGAGGGTGGTAAGGGTTTTAAGAGAGGAAAGAGTTAAGGGGGTTAATAAAACTGTTGCATTAACGCCATCTCTAGCTAAAGGGTGGTAAGTGTTGTAAAAGTTGTAAGCGAGTTAAGAGTGGAAAGAGGGATAAAAAAAACTATTGCAGCGATGCAGCGCGGTCTTGGGGGTTTCCCCCATGAGCGACTGCATCAAGACACTGACACACTACATTGGTCAGCAGCACACAAAAGAGCGATCGCTATTTTGAGAACCGGTATGTGATCGCTTTTTGAGAACCGGTATGCGATCGCTTTTTGAGAAGCAGTATGCGATCGCTTTTTGAGAAGCAGTATGCGATCGCTATTTTGAGAACCGGTATGCGATCGCTATTTTGAGGACCGGTATGCGATCGCTATTTTGAGAACCGGTATGCGATCGCTTTTTGAGAAGCAGTATGCGATCGCTTTTTGAGAACCGGTATGCGATCGCTTTTTGAGAAGCAGTATGCGATCGCTTTTTGAGAACCGGTATGCGATCGCTATTTTGAGAACCGGTATGTGATCGCTATTTTGAGAACCGGTATGTGATCGCTTTTTTGAGAACCAGTATGGGATTGGCCTACGGCCACGCTACGCGAACGCACCAAATACAACTAATACAATTCTCGTTACTGTTGCCAGCTCCAGTTCCTAATAGCAGTCGAAGTAAAGATTAAGACATCTTTCTGTTCCCTGCTCCTCTTCTCTCCTCCCACACTCCCCACACCTCCCACACTCCCCACCCTCCCCACACCTCCCACACACCCCACACCCCACACCCTACTCCCTACCCCCTACCCCCTACCCCCTACTCCCTACTCCACTTCACAACCAATTTCCCAACAAAATAAAAGCCGACCAGTAAAAGGGGTGACTAAATTCCGGCGTCTGCAACAGCTCCTGTTGAGCTTGACCCAGAGCTTCAGCCTTGGTAACTTTGCCTGTGGCTAACCTCTGATAAAAGTGAGTCATTAACTCTGCAGTGGCTAGATCGTCCACATACCAGAGACTGGCAATGGTACTGCGTGCCCCAGTACGCACTGCTACTCCAGCCAATCCCAAAGCCGCTCGGGAGTCTCCTGCCGCTGTCTGACAAGCACTGAGGACGAGTAATTCAATCGGATTTTTTTGCTTTTGATCCGCTGAGATCAGAGTATTTAACTCATTGAGATTGATTACGTCGTCCCAGGTCAGGAGAAAGGTTTCTTCAGCTACTGAACTGAATTGACCATGAGTGGCTAGATGGAGCACTTCGTACGCAGAGTTATTAACTTCTGTATTGAAGTTGGATTCAGTAAAGGATTCATTGAGTAGAATCAATGAGGGAACTTGAGCCATGATATTCTCTAATTCTTCCTTCACCCCAGGAAGTGCTCCTAAATTGGGACGATGGGGACGAGTTTCCGTGACTCCAGCAGCCAGAACTGAAACGTTTTCTCTGACATTGGCTTGAGAGTCGATTAATTGTAAACTAGGTGCTACCGCAATATTATATTTCTCGATAGCATAGTTTTCCCCGTCATAAAGCACAGACATGGGAATATTCCGCAGGGCTCCGTCTGGAATAAATACTAGGGTGAGGATGTTGCTGTTGGCTAGTTCCGCTTCAATGGGGGTGATTAACCAGTCGTGTATTGTTTGCAAGTTTTCCTTTTCAAGACCTCGCCAAGGGCTAGTAATAGTTCTCCAAGCCAAAGCCAATTGTTGTTCTATTTCTGTTTGAGGTAAGTTAGTGGTGATTTGGCGCAGAGGTTGCCCGGGCAAGGTGACAATTACTTCCAGGCGGTCTGGCAAGATAATGGTATAGAATATCGCGGCTTTTGGGTCTATTTCATCGATATTAACTGGTTTAGCATCTAGACAGGCATCCCTAAAAAAGTTGTCTAGTTCTGCTAGTTGCAGGGATTCAATCACATCTCGTGCTTGTTTGAGGTTTTCTTGAGATGCATTGGGTTCTAGGAGTAGTCCTACTAATTCTCGGTAGACTGGTTCGACACTTTCTCGAAACTCAAACTGAATATCGCTACTAATCGCGACTAGGTCGCTACGAATCGATTGCAGGGTTTGCACCGATTGAGAATAGGCCGCGATCGCACCTTTTTTATCTGCTTTTTGGTTGAGGATTCTGCCCAGTTGCCATTGCCATTGATAGGCTAAATCGGGAGCATTGACTTGTTGAGCAATTAGTAAGGCTTTTTCCGTTAAGTCTTGGGCTTCATCAAGACGTGATGCGTGTTCGTATAAGGTTCCCAAGTTACCAATAGCTTCAGCTTCCGCTCTTTTATCTCCCAACTCCCTAGCCAGCTTAAGGGCATCGGCGAGATAAGTAGCCAGGGAGTTGGGAGATTTGAGATTTGAGTTTTTACTTTTTGACAGGGTTTGGGCTAGATTAATTCTAGCACTTATTGCTGTTTGATTTGGAGATAATGTCGTTAAGGTATAGTCTATCCCTGACAATAACTTTCTGGCTTGTGACCACTCTTGTTTAGCTATCAATATACTTAGTTGATTTAATTGTCCCTGAATCTTAAGATCCGGTAAGGGAGATTCCTCCACAACCCGTTGATAGAAATCCATTGCCTCTTCTGTTTCCCCTTGTAATCTAGCTGTATCCCCCAAACTGAGTAGACTTTCAGCAATCAAAGTCTGATTTGGTAAGTTTTCGGCGATGGCTAAACTTTGTTGTAAAATTTCTTGAGAGTCTTGGAATTTACCCACTCGGCGCAGGATATTACCTAGGTATTGGAGGGCGGTACTTTTGAGTTTACTATCCGGTTGCTCTTGGAGAGTTTCCTTGATTTTATTTAACGTTTTATTAGCTTGATGATACAACCCTAATGATCGTAAGGCTTGCACTTGGTAAATCTGACTTTCTGTTAATCGATTCAGATCTCCTAGGTCTTGGTAAATAGCACTAGTTTGTTCCCAATTTGATAAAGCTTGTTTAGCATCACCTAGAGATAAGTATACTTGTCCTTCCACTGAAAAAATTTGGGCTTTTAATTCTTGAGATTCTTTAGTATTAGGTGAAAGTTGTGATAATTTGCTAGAACTCTGGGATAGTGTTTCTTGAGCTTGTTCCAACTTTCCCAAACGTTGATAAACTAAAGCTAGATTAACTAAGGAGTTTATCTCACCAATAATATCCCCGCTCTCCCTGTAGTTACTAATAACTTGCTCCAACAACGGTATCGCCTTTTGATATTGCCCTGTTTCATAGAGGTGTTGGGCTTGTTGTCCTAGGGAATCGGGAATTAGGCGTTGCTGAATCTTCGAGTGAATGCGCGACCGTTTAGTCTTGTTAAAGCCCCCTAAATCATCCAAATTTGGGGGACTTTGGGAGTTTTGTTCCCCCCAGCGAGGGATTGCTCGCTGGGGGGCTAGGGGGGCAAAATTATACCCAAAATCAGCAGAATTTGATAAGGCTTTCCCGGATGGTAGTAAACAGGTTAATGCGATGGCAATTACAAATGATAGTTTTTTCATAATAATTAATTAAGGGAATTGGGAATAGGGAATAGTAATAATAGTTGATTAACTCTTGCCTCTTGCCTCTTGCCTTTCTTTCAGAGAGTATGTTCACCTTTTAAATAAAAATGCTATAGCAATTTTATATCCCATAAGGTACCTATTATCCCCCTAAATCCCCCTTAATAAGGGGGACTTTGAGGTTGAAAAGCGTACCTCATAACTACGATAAACGCTATATATTACTCTTCCCTACTCCCTGCTCCCTGCTCCCTACTCCCGATTCCCGAATGACAATCAAGATGGGGCAATATCTGCTCAACAGGAGTACCCCTAAACGGTTGCGCCGTCAGAATAATTGTGCCATCCTTGGCTCTGACCCAGCCTTGGGCTTCGATAATCACTTTTTTTTCTTGGGCAGGTTGAGGGCGTCTGACATTAGGTTGTTGCTGCAATTTTTGTCTCCTGGTGCTGGCTGAGCCAGGACGAGTTCGCCAGCCTACTGTTCTGTCGATATTAATCAGCGGATCTCTTCGAGTCGGTGGTAAACCCCCTTTTCCGATAATGGTAAAGGAACTCCCGCCAGCAATCTTATTGTTCTCAAAGCCACAAAGGTCATTGGCGAGGATTGCTTCTGCATCGACTAGGCTTGCTGGTAATTCGGTTAAGCCTGAGGTGGGGTCTACGTCTGGGGTATTAAGTATTACTTCACCGCTGAAGGATGGGCCAAGGTTGGAGGTGGCGGTTATGTCATTTCCATCAGTTTGACGTACCCGAAACTCTAAGCCAAAGATGCCTTGGGCATTAATGGTAACACTACCTCCTGGGCCAAATTCAGCATTGGCGGTGATGTCGCTATTTTCCAGACCGACTAGGGTATCAGTATCAATAAATATATTGCCCCCAGTTGCATTCTGGGCGTTAGTGGTAATGTTGCTTTCGTCGAGGAGTCGGATATCACGAGCTTCTAGCTCAATATTGCCTTGCGGTCCTGCTGTTTCTGCTGAGATCCTGCCATCGTTGTTTAGGAAAATGGAGTTGGCATTAATCTCTACGGTGCCTGCTGAACTATCCTTTTTCATGCTTCTAGCACTAACAACTGCTCCATCAGAGATAATTAACTCCCCAGTGGTAATTTTCAAAAACTCTCCCGCATCTCCTTTGCCTTCAGTTAGATTAGTCAAGGTGCTGGGAATCCCACCATCCACTGAGGTACCAATCACTTGAACAGATTCAGAGGCATCGACAGTCAAATTTCCCCCGTCCCGTTCACCTATTGTGCTAGTTGAAACAACTGCTCCATCTTTGACAATTAACTCCCCAGTGGTAATACTCACATCGCCCCCGTCCCCAAGACCCATTGTGCTAGCTGAAACAAATGCTTCATCAGAGACCATTAACTTCCCAGTGGTAATAGTCACATTTCCCGCTTTTCCTGTCCGAAAAGTTTCAGCTTTCAAGCCGCTGCCCAACCCACCCGAGGCTGAGGTACCAATCACTTGAACAGTAGAGTCCGCATCTACAATCAAATTTCCCCCGTCCCCTTGACCAAAAGTGTTAGTAGTAACTTGTCCTCCATTCTGAAGCAAAAAAAAGTCAGTGTTAATCAGAATGTCTCCCCCATCTCCCGCACCGAAAGTTGAAGTAGAGAGGGTGCTAGGAATTGGAAATCGAGGTCGAATCAACCCATCAATCAATTTCACAGACTCAGAAGCATTCACAGTCACGTTTCCTGCCTTGCCCTCGTCAAAAGCGTTACTTAATACGCTTGCTCCATCCCTAAGGGTCAACTGACGAACATCGATGTTTATATCTCCACCGGGTAATGAGGTGAATGTGCTTGCTCTAACGGTAGAGGTTCTACCAATATCTAACTGTGAACCCCGGATGGAAATTGCTCCGTCGCTGTCTTGGGCAGCCAGGTCATTTTGTTCTTCAACGCTGGTACTGATAAAAGACCTCAGTATTCCGATATCCCGAAAGTTCTCAATACCTTCGTATCCCAAAACCCAACCTTTCCCTTTTGGTGTCAAACTTACCATACCTGGACCAGCAACACTACCCAGTTCAATTCGTCCACCTCGTGCTTCTAGAAAAAATCCTTCTAAGGTAATATCGCTTCCTACAAGAGCTAAAGTTTTACCAGGTTGCACTCTTAGCCCTAGTCCTTGAAAGAAACTCTGGACACCACTAATTCCTTGTGCCCTAATACTGCCTGAGTTTTCTCCATATTGCAAACCAAGAGGCCCCTTAATCGTTAACAGAGGTGGAGCATCTGGGTTGGTGGCGCTGAATTGAAAACCATTGTCAAACAACACACTATCAGCAGTACTCCCAAAAAATGACCCTCCCAGATCTAGTCTGCTATTAGGACCAAAGACAATACCGTTGGGATTTATCAGAAATAAGTTAGCATTTCCCAACACTCCCAGAGTCCCTAAAATATTGGAAACATTACCTCCAGTTACCCGACTCAGGATGTTCTCAATTCCAGCCGGATTAGCAAAATAAACCCGTCCCATCTCACCCACATTAAAATCTGAAAAGCTGTGGAAGAGATTACTGTCTCTAATCGCGCCACCTTCAATTAAATCTGCTAGGGCACCCTTAATAGTCACATTGGGCGTTACCACAGACCGTTCATTACCGAGGGTATTATCTGGAGTAATTTGCCCTAATGCGGTAGTTGCAGCCAGTAGAGAACACAGAACAAAGGGACTTGCTTGCAGAAGTCCGTAAACCACAGCTTTCATGTTAATCAATCAAAATGCTCCCGATGTCTGGGATTATTTCATAAAATACCTGTTGATTCTGTTAAGTTTTATTAGGTAGGGTGGGCAAAGTAATCTATTCGTGACGAATCAAAACAAGCAAACGGTTTTTCCGTCAGCATTCAGCCGTCAGCATTCAGCCGTCAGCTAAAGGCTCACCCTGGGCGAACAGCTTTTTGGCACATGCCACAAGCGCTGTGACTTTACTCAGATTAAACTTTTGCTTACCTGTTTTATTCAAAAGCTGTTCCCTTAGCTTGCCGATAGCCCATAAGTAGGGTAGGGTGGGCAACGTAATCATTTAGTGACCAATCAAAAGAAGCAAACTGTTTTTGCCCACCCTACAAGCTGAATCCTTAGCTGACTTGCCGATAGCCCATAAGTAGGGTAGGGTGGGCAACGTAATCATGTAGTGACCAATCAAAATCACCAAACTGTTTTTGCCCACCCTACTCAAAGTAGAGTAGGGTAGGGTGGGCAACGTAATCATGTAGTGACCAATCAAAATCACCAAACTGTTTTTGCCCACCCTACAAGCTGAATCCTTAGCTCACCTTATAATCAGAAATCGTCTCAATCCACACCCTAGCCCCACATTTTAATGGATCATCCGGACGATACATCACCCGACAGGGGCCATTGACTTCTACCGTATGACCGTAAGTATTTTTAGAACCCCGTTTCACCGTGATCACAGGGTTGCGCTCCCCGCTCTTGAGATTTTGGCGAATTACCTTCTGATTAACGTGAATCACAGC